>PEUR01000087.1:11533-21890 GCA_002780675.1 Gallionellales bacterium CG03_land_8_20_14_0_80_55_15
AACCGTTGTACCGGCTGCACCTGTGGTCGTTGCTAAAACAGAGATTGCCGTATCCGAAGCCGATGCGCTGGCCTTGGCGAAAAAATCCAACTGCCTAGCGTGTCATGCCATAGACAAAAAGGTAGTCGGTCCGGCATGGAAAGAGGTGGCCGCAAAATATCGCGGTGACGCGACCGCCGAAGCGCATTTAATCAACAAGATTGCGGTGGGCGGCAGTGGCGTGTGGGGCAGCATGGCGATGCCCGCACACCCTAAACTCAGCGAAGCGGAGCGCACTACTTTGGCAAGATTTGTGCTTAATTTGAAATAAGCTGTCAACCGGATGGTGAATGCTGGCGTTAATCACGCAACGTCCGAAACAGTGGGTTTACAAATCTGACGGAGTCGTCCAGTATCACCATCGGAGGCACAAGCCTTCGCACCTTTTAAGTTTCCTTGATCATAAAACGGAGAGAATAGATGAAATCCATTATCGTAAGCATGACAGTAGCAGCAGGTTTGATGATTGCCGGTTCCGCCATGGCGACCGACATGCCGCCCGCAGCCCAGAAAAATAACTGCACGGCCTGTCACGCAATTGACAAAAAGCTAGTTGGCCCGGCCTGGATGGAAGTTTCCAAGAAGTACAAGGGGGATGCGGGTGCTGAAGCCAGGCTGATCACTAAAGTCTCCAAAGGCGGTTCTGGTAACTGGGGTTCCATGCCTATGCCTGCCAACGATCCTGCCGGCAAGAAACGGGCTGACATGCAAGCACTGGTGCAGTTTATTCTGGGCTTGGCAAAATAAGTTTATCCTGTCCTCGTTGCGGGGAAGTCATTTTTCAAGATTGAGTTTGTTTCAGGAAGAACGTCAAAATTTTTCGGGAACAAGGTCAAAATTGGAGAAACTGGCGAAATTCGACTTTGCGTTGTTTGTCGGGTTACCAGGCGTAGTGAAAATCGTGCTGTGCTATGTGGCACTTTGTTGTGAAGTTGTTTAGAATCGGTCTCGAAGGCTAGGCCTTCGTACTTTTTTAAGTTTTTTGATCATAAAGCGGAGAGAACATATGAAATCTATCATCGTAAGTTTGGCAGTTGCAGCAGGTTTGATGGTTGCAGGTTCAGCAATGGCAGCAGCACCCGCCTCAGCTAAGGGTTGCAAGGCTTGCCACAGCATTGATAGCGACAAGAAAGTGGTTGGTCCAGGCTGGGTTGCAGTTGGTAAGAAATATGCTGGCGACAAAGACGGTGCCAGCAAAATTGCAGCCAATATCACCAAAGGTGGTAAATTCGACTGGAAATTTGGCATGATGCCTCCTAAAGGTGGTAATGCTAAGTTGTCTGACGCTGACATCAAGGAAATCGCGACTTATATTGCTGGCTTGAAGTAATCCGGCTTGCAAGTGTCAATAAAAAACCGGCGCAAGCCGGTTTTTTATTGCCCGTCAATTTGTTGTCCGGTAAATTGACAAAAAGTGCCTCTGCTCCGCATAATCAGCCCGTAAGTCGTAAGTTAATTCAGCCGTACGTTTTTATATTGGGAATTTAACATGTCATTATGTTTGGGTCGTTTGCTGTTCCTCGCCACATTATCATTGACGCTTGCAGGCTGTGGTCAATCCGCTTCCGAGCAGGCTGCGGCTTCAGGCGAGCGGGTGGTGCGCATCGGTTCGGTAGCGCCCCTGACCGGACCGCAGGCGCATCTGGGCAAGGATAACGAAAATGGTGCGCGCATGGCGATAGAGGAGGCCAATGCCAAGGGGATTACGATCGGCGGCAAAAAAATCCATTTTGAACTGATCAGCGAGGATGATCAGGCCGATCCCAAGACGGCGACCATCGTCGCGCAGAAGCTGGCGGACAGCGGCGTGAGCGGCGTGATTGGTCATCTGAATTCCGGCACGACCATTCCCGCCGCAAAAATTTACCACGACAACGGCATCCCGCAGATTTCTCCTTCTGCCACGGCGGTGGCTTACACCCATCAGGGTTTCAAGACTGCGTTTCGCGTGATGGCGAATGACGCGCAGCAGGGACATGTGCTGGGCGAGTATGCAACCCGGAATCTGCACGCCAAAAAAATAGCCATCATTGATGACCGTACGGCCTACGGTCAGGGGCTGGCCGACCAGTTTATCCACGCGGCACAGGCGGCGGGGGCGGAAATCGTGGCGCATGAATATACCAGCGACAAGGCAGTGGACTTTACAGCGGTGCTGACGGTGGTAAAGGGCAAACAGCCCGACCTGCTATTTTACGGCGGCATGGACGCGCAGGGCGGGATGATGGCCAGACAGATTAAATCGCTGGCGCTGAACGTGAAGTTCATGATGGGCGATGGCGGTTATACGCCCGAATTTATCAAGCTGGCAGGGGATGCGGCGGACGGCACCTATGCTTCCCTGCCCGGCGTGCCATTGGATAAAATGCCCGGCGGCAAGGCGTTCGAGCAGCGCTTCGTCGCCCAATACCAGCCGATTCAGTTGTACGCGCCTTATTGCTACGATGCTGTGAACGTGATGATCGCTGCGATGCAAAAGGCGGGGTCGGTTGAACCTGCCCATTATCTGCCCGCGCTTGCCAATATTTCATACGAAGGCATTACCGCCACCCTCCAGTTCGATGGCAATGGCGACCTCAAGGGCGGCGCGGTGACGCTGTATCAGGTGCAACAAGGCAAGTGGCAGCCGTTGGAAACGGTGGGTGCGGCGCAGTGATCCCGCGCAAGGGTTAAGCCGTACATGGAAACCTTTCTTCAGCAAATCATCAATGGCCTGGTGCAAGGCAGCGTGTACGCGCTGGTGGCGCTGGGCTATACCATGGTCTATGGCATCCTCGGTCTGATCAACTTCGCGCACGGCGAAGTGGTAATGGTCGGCGCGATGCTGGTGATTTCATCGCTGACCGCCATGCTGTCCTGGGGGGTGCCGCTGTTGTTGGCCTTGCCGATCAGCGTGGTGCTGGCGATGGCGGGTTGTATGGCGCTGGGTTACAGCATCGAGCGCATCGCCTACCGTCCCTTGCGCCATGCGCCGCGTCTCGCCCCGCTGATAACTGCGATAGGCGTGTCCATCCTGTTGCAAAATCTGGCCATGATGATCTGGGGGCGCGAGTATCACGCCTTCCCGCAACTGATCGTCAGCCAGCCTCACCACATCGGCGGCGCGATCATCAATGACATTCAAATAATCATAATAATCATGGCATTAGCGATAATGGCGGGGCTGATGCTCCTTGTGCATCGCACCCGTCTGGGGCGTGCGATGCGTGCCGTGGCAGAGAACCAACACGCCGCGCAGCTAATGGGCGTGGATGTCAACCGAGTAATCTCAGTAACTTTCATGCTGGGTTCGGCACTGGCGGCAATTGCCGGGCTGATGGTCAGCGCCAACTACGGGCTGGCGCACTACTACATGGGATTTTTACTGGGGCTGAAAGCCTTCACCGCTGCGGTGCTGGGCGGCATCGGCAATCTGCGCGGCGCGATGCTGGGCGGCCTGTTGCTGGGCCTGATCGAAAGTCTGGGCGCGGGCTATATCGGAGATTTGACGGGTGGATTCATGGGCAGCCAGTATCAGGATGTGTTCGCCTTCTTCGTGCTGATCGCCGTGCTGGTGTTCAGGCCGTCTGGATTGCTCGGCGAACAGTTGGCGGAGCGGGCATGAAATCGGGTAGATTCACGAAGAAAAATGGGCTGTTTGTTTTGCAGCTGGGTGCCGTGCTGTTATTGCCGTTCATCACCGATGCCCTGCTCGGGCGCGGCTGGGTGCGCATCGTGGATTTCGCCATGCTCTACATCATGTTGGCACTCGGCCTTAACATCGTGGTCGGCTACGCGGGGCTGCTGGATTTGGGTTACATCGCGTTTTTCGCGGTGGGGGCGTACTGTTTTGCGCTGACCGGTTCGCCGCATCTGGCGCTGGCCTTCCCGCAGCTTTTTCCTGCTGGCCTGCATCTTTCCTTCTGGCAGGTTGTGCCGTTGTCGGCCTTGCTGGCGGGCGGTTTCGGGGTGTTGCTGGGTGCGCCCACGCTACGCTTGCGCGGGGACTATCTGGCTATCGTCACGCTGGGATTCGGCGAAATCATTCGCATCTTTTTGAACAATCTCAACGCGCCGATCAATCTGACCAACGGCCCACAAGGGATCAGCCTGATTGATCCCATTGCCGTGGCGGGGGTGTCGCTGAACGCAGGCGAGGAGATACTCGGCATTACTTTCCCCTCGGTGCATCTGTATTTTTACCTGTTCCTGGCCTTCACCGCACTGGTGATATTTGTCTCGCACCGTCTGGAGAAATCACGCATCGGTCGCGCCTGGATGGCGATACGCGAAGACGAGATTGCGGCAACGGCGATGGGCATCAATACCCGTAATCTCAAGCTGCTGGCGTTCGCGATGGGGGCGATGTTCGGCGGCGTATCCGGTACCTTGTTCGCGGGTTTTCAGGGCTTTGTCAGCCCGGAAAGCTTCAGCCTGATGGAATCGGTCATGGTGTTGTGCATGGTGGTGCTGGGCGGCATGGGTAATATACGCGGGGTCATACTCGGCGGCGTGCTGCTGGCCTTGCTGCCGGAAATCCTGCGCCACGGCATCGTGCCTTTGCAGCAGGCACTGTTCGGCAGAACCGTGATAGACCCGGAAGGTCTGCGCATGTTGCTGTTCGGCACTGCGCTAATCGCAGTGATGCTGTATCGTCCTGCGGGGTTGTGGCCTTCGCGTGTCCGCCGTAGTGAACTTGAGGCAGACGAGCCGGAGTCAACGATATGAATGCCCCTTTACTGGAACTCGCCCATATAGGCAAACAGTTCGGCGGGCTGAATGCCTTGAGCGAGGTGTCGTTGCACATTAAGCGCGGCGAAATCTACGGCCTGATCGGTCCGAACGGTGCGGGCAAGACCACACTGTTCAACGTCATTACCGGCCTGTATCGGGCGGATGCTGGCGAATTTCGTTTTGCCGGGCTGCGTTATCACCATCCCCAGCCGCACCGGCTGGCGCAGGCGGGCATCGCGCGCACTTTTCAGAACATCCGCCTGTTCGCCAATCTCACCGCGTTGGAAAATGTGATGATAGGCCGTCATATACGCACCCGGTCGGGCGTTTTCGGTGCCTTGCTGCGCGATGCGGCCACGCGCGCGGAAGAACGTGCCTGCGCCGAACGCGCGCGCGAATTGCTGCGCTATGTCGGTATCACCCGACCCGCGCAAACGCTGGCCAAACATCTCTCCTACGGCGAACAGCGCAGGCTGGAAATAGCGCGAGCCTTGGCCACCGAACCGCTGCTGTTGGCGCTGGACGAACCCGCTGCCGGGATGAATGCCACCGAAACGGAAAGCCTGAAGATGCTGTTGCAGGACATCCGCGCCACGGGCATCACCGTGCTGCTGATCGAACATGACGTGAAACTCATCATGGGCTTGTGCGATCGCGTGGCGGTGCTGGATTACGGCAGGAAGATCGCCGAAGGGGTGCCGGATGAAGTGCGCGGCGACCCCGCCGTGATCGCCGCCTATCTGGGGAACGACGATGAATAGTAGCGCGCTGAAACGGGGTACTCCCTCCCTCTCGCAGGGGGAGGGCTGGGGTGAAAAGCCCGATGTTCCCCAGTTATTGGAAGTTCGCGATTTGCAAGTCGCCTATGGTGGCATACAAGCGGTGAAAGGCATCAGCCTGCAAGTCGCGCCGGGTGAGTTGGTCGCGCTGATCGGCAGCAACGGCGCGGGCAAGACCACCACGCTGAAGACGCTGGCGGGCATCATAGCCCCAGTCAGCGGGCAGATAGACTATGACGGTAACAGCCTGATCGGCAGGGCGGCGCATCGGCGCGTCGCACAGGGCATGGCGCTGGTGCCGGAAGGTCGCGGCGTGTTTGCGAGGCTCACCGTGCGGGAAAACTTGCAAATGGGCGCTTATACGCGCAGCGATACGCTCGGCATTGCCGCCGACCTGGAACGCATGTATGAACGCTTCCCGCGTCTGTATGAACGCCGCGATCAATTGGCCGGAACATTGTCCGGCGGTGAGCAGCAAATGGTTGCGATGGCGCGCGCCCTGATGAGTCGCCCGCGCCTGTTGATGCTGGACGAACCCAGCATGGGGCTGGCTCCCTTGATGGTTAAAAAAATATTTGAAACTATTCAAGAGGTTGCATCGCAGGGCATGAGCATCATATTGGTCGAACAAAACGCCAGACTCGCCCTGCAAGTCGCCCAGCGCGGCTATGTGATGGAAAGCGGAAAGATCACACTTTCCGGTGAATCCCGCGAACTGCTGGGCAGCGATGCCGTGCAACGCGCGTATCTGGGTGGCTGATTAGAGTCGCTGGCGGCATGAATGGCGAGTGGGATTGTTTGGATAAAAATAGGCTATGCCGTAGTTAACGGTTGTTATGGGGATAAGAAATCATAAATTACCGCGCATCACGATGACAGTATCCACCCCATCCCCCACCTCATTGCCCCCTCGCTAACGCTCTCCCCCTTGAAGGGGAAGGAATCTACTCCCCGCCCGCAGCTTGCGAGGACGGAACGGATACTATCCCCTTGGAGAGAGGGGATGGGGGGCGGGAGTTGACAGTCGCCACATAGCGGCAATCCAGAAGCGGGAACTCAGCACGACAGCCTATCTACGGGTCTGATTGCCAATGATCTACGTCATTTCAACCGTTAAACCTGGAAACCGCAGTTGACCGCTCAAGTGACAGCATAACGTGCTGACCTTAAGATCTATTCTTCACATTCGATGGTTCACGAATTCGCTACGGGCTGAAATTCAGGTTTCTTGCGGCGCGGTGCGGGGTTGCACCCAAGAGGGCACAAGAACCCCTGCGGGGCAACTCGTTGAAATGGAATAACCATTTCGCCTCCTCGCGTGGAGCGATACTTGCAATAAACATGAACCTCAACCCGTCCAACTGCGGTTTCCAGGTTAATTTGGACAGAGCTTAAAAATAGCTATTCGCTCCAGCCCGCATCCAGCAAGCGGTCGCTGCGGTTCTCGGTCTGGTGAAGCAGGAAGGCGCAATCCTGGCGGTGTATGGTGATGCCGCGATCGCGCGTCAGATAGCCGATGATGGCTTGTGGTGGCGCGGGGTTGCAGCATTTTGCCAGCCGCGTCGTTTGCCTGCCCAGTCCGGTAATCATAATGTGCGGTTCATCGAGCGGTTTGTCGGCAGGTCTGACGACGGCGGATTTGATAATGTCCAGTGGCCGGGTCGGGCACTCCGCCTGTATCGCCAGCGCGATGCGCCGCAGGGTGACCTCGTTGCGACCGAGCGCCGCCAGCAAATCTTCCAGTTTGTTGTAGCGCAGGCGCTGCGCGAGTTTCTCCTGATTCACCGAGGTGATGCCTAGTCGGTGCAATTCCCGATCCAGTTGTAGGCGGCCTTGTGCGACATGTTCATCCAGATGCAGGTTTTTGAACCAGGCGCGCACCTTGGCGCGCGCGCTGGGGCTTTGCAAATAGCCCAGCGCGGGATTGGCCCAGTCCAGACTGGGGCCGCCCTGTTTGACGGTGAGAATTTCCACGCGCTGGCCGTTTTGCAAGGGATAGGTGAGCGGCACGATGCTGCCGTCCACTTTTGCGCCGCGCGTGCGATGCCCCAGATTGGAGTGCAGCGTATAGGCAAAATCCACCGGGGTCGCACCTGAAGGCAGGGCGATGACCTTACCTTGCGGCGTGAGTACATAAACCTGGTCGTGGAATAGTTCGTTCCTGAACTGTTCCTGCATATCGCTCTGTTCGGCAATATCTTCTTTCCATTCAAGTATCTGGCGCAGCCAGACAATTTTTTCATCCAGTTTTGCGTCGGATTTCCCCCCTTCCTTGTAACGCCAGTGCGCGGCGACTCCCAGCTCGGAATGGTGGTGCATCTCCTGCGTGCGGATCTGTATCTCGACGGCGAGACCGCGCGGACCGATGACGGCGGTATGCAGCGAACGGTAGTTGTTGCTCTTGGGGTGCGCGATGTAGTCGTCGAATTCGCTGGCGATGGGAACCCACAGGGCTTGCACGATGCCCAGTGCCGCGTAGCAGTCCTGCACGTCTTGCACCAGAATGCGCACGGCGCGCACATCATACAGTTCGTCAAAATCCAGTTGTTTGCGCTTCATCTTGTTGATGATGCTGTAGATGTGCTTGGGGCGCCCGGTCACTTCCGCCTGGATGCCCGCCTGCTGCATGGCACTGCGCAACTGCCCGATGACTTCGGCGATGTACTGCTCGCGGTCTATGCGGCGCTCGTCCAGTAATCCGGCAATTTTCTTGTAAAGTTCCGGTTCCAGGTAGCGCACCGACAGGTCTTCCAGCTCCCATTTGATTTGCCACACGCCGAGCCGGTTGGCGAGCGGCGCGAACAGGTTTTTCGTTTCCTGCGCGATGGTGCGCTGCTGTTCGATGTCGGCACCCGACAGGCAACGCATGGTCTGGGCGCGTTCGGCCAGTTTGATTAGCACCACGCGGATGTCGCCGACCATCGCCAGCAACATCTTGCGCAGGCTTTCCAGTTGCTGGGCGTGGTCGTCTTTCTTCTTGTTTTTCTTGTCGGGGCGGGGGATTTCGCTGAATTGCCGTATCTGCTCGGTGCGTGAAATGCCTTGGACCAGCGCCATGACGTTGTGACCGAAATCGCTCTCCAGCCGGGATGCCCAGTCGTCCAGATAGTCGGGTATGGCGTGCAGCAGTGTGGCGACGATCGTTTCAATGTCCATGTTCATGCCGACCAGAATGGAGGCCGCGCCCAGCGCGTGTTGCAGCAGCGGCGTACCGGTCAGCGCGACTTGTCCGGCATAGAGCGGCTCGGCCAGTTCGCAGGCATGGCGTATCACCTCGACTTCGTCGGCGGTGAAGTCGGCCAGCCATGTATCGCCAACGGTGAATTTCTGCGGGGAGCGTGTCTGTATTGAAACCATTGCTTAGTAGCCCAGCGTTTTGAGTAATAACTTGCTTGCGAGTGCTAACAATAACACGGCGAACAGCTTGCGTAACAGGCCGGTGTTCAGGTGGTGCGTGGCTTTTGCGCCCAGCGGCGCGGTGAATACGCTGGCTAACGCCGTCCACAACAGGGCGGGCAGATAGACATAGCCCAGACTTGCGGCAGGAAGGCCTGGTGCGCCCAGCCCCGTCAGCACATAGCCTGCCGTTCCGCCGAGTGCGACCGGAAAGCTGATGGCAGCCGAAGTGCCGATGGCCTGGCGGAGGGTGAAGTTGCTCCAGGTCAGGAAGGGAATTACCACCGTACCGCCGCCGATGGACACCAGACTGCTCAGCGTGCCGGCGAACACGCCGAACAGCCTGACGATCAGGCTGCGGGGGAGCTGGCGCGAGGCGGGTGGGCGGATGTCCAGCAATATCTGCGCGGCGGCGCAATACACGAACAGCGCGAAGATCAGCCCCAGCAGATAGACCGGGATGCGGCTCGCCAGCAGAGTGCCCAAGGCTGTGCCGATCAGGATGCCGGGGGTGATGGTACGCACCACGCGCCAGTTCACCGCGCCGTGTTGGTTATGTTTCAACAAGCTGGCCAGCGCGGTAAAGAGGATGGTCGCCATAGACGTGCCGAGCGCCAGATGCAGCAGGTGTTCGGGCGGAAAATGCTGCGCATCGAACAGCAGCAACAAGAGGGGCACGAGTAGCGTGCCACCGCCTATGCCGAACAGTCCGCCCAGAAACCCGATGCCAGCCCCCAGCAACAAATAGGCGAACCCCCATTCCATCAGGCGTGAACCAATCGGGCGGTGATGAATTCCCATTCATCGGGGTCAAGCGGCGTGATGGACAGGCGGTTGCCCTGTTGCAGGGTACGCATCCGTGCCAGTTCCGGGTGCAGGCGCAGCTCACTCAGCGGGATCAGCGCGATTTTTTTGACCAGTTGCACGTCCACATTAAACCAGCGCGGCTGCTCAGGTGTGGCCTTTGCGTCGAAATACTTGCTGGATTGTTCGAACTGTTTGGCATCGGGATAAGCGCCACTGGCCACCCGCGCAATTCCCGCGATACCCGGTATCTTGCAATTGGAATGGTAAAACAGCACGCCATCGCCTATCGTCATCTGGTCGCGCATGAAGTTGCGCGCCTGGTAATTGCGCACGCCATACCAGGCCACACTTTGTTCGGGGAAGGTCGCCAGATCGTCAATACTGACATCGGCGGGCTCGGATTTCATCAGCCAGTAGCGCATGGTATATTTTGTTTTAGAATAGTTTAATTAAATCAATAGGTTGCATAAATATCCGCGAGAACATCCTTGCGGCGGATTTTGCAAAGACCCCATGTTACGCGAACAGTGGAAGTGGATTCTACGTTCAACAGCGGTTTCTAGGAGTCTGTCGGACTTGAAGAATCGTAGCGAAAATTTGGCTGGGCGAGGGCAGATTTTGCT
>PEUR01000136.1 GCA_002780675.1 Gallionellales bacterium CG03_land_8_20_14_0_80_55_15
GACAGGATGCGGCGCTGCGCCAGCATGGCGAACACGATCAACAGCAGCAAGGCTGACAGAAAATCAACGAATTGCAGCGCGTAGGGAATCTGCATCTCAGGCTTTCAGCAAAAAGTGGATCAGCAGCCCCAGCACGGCGAGCAAAAAGGCCGTACCGAGGAATTCCGGCACACGGAAGATGCGCATCTTGGCGATCAGGGTTTCCAGCAAAGCCAAGGCCGCACCCGCCAGCATCAGTTTCAAACACAACCACAGGATAGCCAGCGGCAATCCCGCCCAATCTCCGGCTTCAGTAATGCCGTAAGGCAGAAATAGTGCGATGCCGATCGAAAAGTATGCGAATAATTTCAGGCTGCTCGCCCATTCGATGAGCGCCAGATGACGCGCCGAATATTCGAGAATCATCGCCTCGTGGATCATGGTGAGTTCGAGGTGGGTGTTCGGATTGTCTACCGGAATGCGCGCATTTTCCGCCAGCAATACCATGGTAAACGCCAGCGCAGCGAAAGCCAGACTGGGATACAGCACAAACTGGTGGTGCGCCAACGCGTCCACGATGCGCGGCAGTTGCGTGGAGTGGCTGATCATCGAAGCGGTAAACAGCACCATCAGCAAGGCCGGTTCAGCCAGAAAGGACACCAGCATTTCGCGCCGCGCCCCCATCGTGCCGAACGAAGTGCCGATGTCCATCGCCGCCAGCGCGATAAAAATGCGCGCCAGGCCGAACACACCGACCAGCGCGATCACGTCGGCGGCACGCGAGAAGGGCAAATCCACCGCGAGAATCGGGATGATCGCCGCCGCCAGCCACATACAGCCGAATACGATATAAGGGGTCACGCGGAACAACCACGAGGCGTTGTGCGCCATCACCGCATCCTTGACGAACAGTTTGTGCAGCACCCTGTAGGGCTGCAACACGCCCGCGCCGGAGCGGTTCTGCAACCAGCACTGACACTGGCTCACCCAGCCCGTCAGCAGAGGTGCAGCCAGCACCACCAGCAACAACTGGGCGAGTTGGAAGGTGACCAGCGCGGTTATTTCGACTAGGTTACTCATACAAAAATCAACAGGACGATCAGCGTCACAAAGGTGTAAGTCAGGTACAGATGAATATGGCCGTGCTGTAGCACCGATGCCCAACCGGACAGCTTTTCGACCAGACGCTTCATCGGCAGATACAGCAGATACCACAGCCGGTCTTCGCTGAGCGCATGGTATTTCGGCTGCGCGTCAAACGCCGTCGGCAGCACGCTCTCAATTTTGAAGAACGGGTCAAAGATGCGACGGATCGGCTGACCAAACCCTTCGGCAGTGTCCTGCATCCGGGCGTTCTGCGCGGGAAAACCGCAATCCCACGCTGGGCCGCGACGCAACCTGCCGTGGTAATAGTGATGCACCAACCAGGCCGTCACCAGCATCACGCCCAGCACCGCCAGCAGGAAATACACCGGACTGTAACTGGCGCGCTCGGTATCCATCGGGGTCAACATCATCCAGCCCGCAGCCGCGTTGCCCAGATGACTGCCCAGCAACATTTGCGAAACAGGGTCAATTTGCTGCACCACGAATACCGGTGCCAGCCCCAGCACCACGCAAGCCAGCGCCAGCCAGACCATCCCGGCGCGCTCCCACAAACCCGCATCGTGCGCATGTTCCAGCTTTGCTTCGCGCGGCTGTCCCAAAAAGATCACGCCGAAAAACTTCACCATCACATAGGCCGCCAGCGCAGCGGCCAGCGCGATAACCGCCGCCGCGACTGGCACCAACATGTCTATGTAGCTGTTCGGCAAACCGGGTGAAAGCAGGAAAGCCTGCAACAGCAACCATTCCGAGACGAAACCATTGAGCGGCGGCAAACCCGAAATCGCCAGCACACCGACCAGCATCAACGCCGCCAGCCACGGCATCTGCTTGATCAGCCCGCCCATGCGCCCCATATTGCGCTCGCCGGTGGCATGCATGATCGAACCCGTGCCGACAAACAACAAGCTCTTGAAACAGGCGTGATTCAGGCAGTGATAGAGCGTCGCGGTAAGCGCCAGCGCCGCCAGCGCATCCTTGCCATAGACATGAAAAATAATCGTCAGACCGATACCGACCAGCAGTAAGCCTATGTTTTCAATGGAAGAATAAGCCAGCAACCGTTTCATATCCACCTGCACGGCGGCAAACATCACACCGAACAAGGCGGTAATCAGCCCCAGCGCCAGCGCCAGCACGCCCCACCACCACAACTGCACGTCCAGCAGATCAAAGGTGACGCGCAAGATGCCGTAAATCGCCGTCTTGAGCATCACGCCGCTCATCAGCGCGGATACCGGCGAAGGCGCTGCGGGATGCGCTTCCGGCAACCAGACATGCATGGGCAACACCCCCGCTTTCGCGCCGAATCCGAACAGCGCCAGCAAAAAGGCGATGGATGCCCACGAGGAGGAAAGATGCGACGCGCGCATCGCGTCAAAGGTGTAAGCGCCGATACCGTGCCCGGCCTGCATCACACCGAAACTGAGCAGAATGGCGATCGCACCGACGTGGGCGATCAGCAAATAAAGGAAGCCCGCCCTGCGGGTATCGGGAATATTGTGGTCGGTGGTGACCAGAAAATAGGAAGACAGCGCCATGGTTTCCCAGGCCACCATAAACATGTAGGCATCGTCCGCCAGTATCACCAGCGTCATGCCGGCCAGGAAAACGTGATACTCCAGACTCAGCAAGCCCAGCACATCGCCCTCCATGCCTTTGAAGTAGCCGCTACTGAACAGCGACACGCCAAACGACGCGCCGCCCAGCAGAATCAGAAACAACCCGGAGAGCGGATCCAAACGCAAATGGAAGGGCAGATCGGGCAACCCCAGCGGCAATACCGCGATATTGGCGGTCGCACTCAGCGCCCAAAAACCCGTTATGGCAAGCGCCAGCGAAAACACCGCGCCCACAGGAAACACCACGCGGCAAATTACCTGCGGCTGGCCTTGCAAGGCCAGCCCGCACAGGCCGAGCACAATCCACAGCAGCGTCACACCACCAGCAATATCTATCGGTAAAAGGCTAAATACATCCATCCTGAATTACTTTTCAACCTCTAAATTAAGAACAACCCGCACGACAAAACAAGTTCGCGATTATACGCCTGCATTCGCGCCTGTCTAAAAAATGCGTCATCCGGAAATCCCTTATCCCCAAAAAAATCCGCTTTTTAAAAATTTATCAACCATTTCATCCACTTAAACAGGGTGCACAGGTGCAACAAATTTATCTTCCGCCGTAAACCACTTCCAACTTTTCCGCACCCAACGCCTCACGCAGTTCGCGCAGCAGGGCATCGTGCAGGGTCACGCCCCAGGTTTCTCCGAGGCGTAAGTGACAGCTCGCTTCCGTATTGCGATAGTGGATCGTCACCGGGCAATGCCCCTCGCGGTAAGGGGTGAGAATTTTCTTCAGTTGCGCGATGCCGACTTTACCATCGCAGCGCAGCGTCAGTTCACGGGCGAATTCGGAACGCGCCGAGGCGAGGTCGAGCAGTTCTTCGCCGCTGACGCGCACGTTGCCGGAATATTCGTCCAGACTGGCTTTGCCTTTCACCACCAGCAATTCGTCTTCCTTGATCCACGGGCGGCTACGCTCATATTCCTCGTTGAACACCGTCAGCTCCACTTGCGCGTCACCGTCTTCCAGCGTGATGACGGCCATGCGACCGCGCCGCGTTTGTTGCAGGCGCAACCCGGAGACGATACCGGCGAGCGTTACCGGCACGCCGCGTCTTCCCCCGCCCTGGCCACCCCCCCCCTGACCACCGCCAGCGTTCGACTTGCCGACAAAGGAAGGCGTGAGATCGGCCAGTTTCACCTTGATGAACTGTTTCAGTTCTTCGGCGTATTCCTGGAAAGGGTGTCCGCCCAGATAAAATCCCAGACTGATTTTTTCCAGCGACAGTTGTTCGCGCAATGTCCAGCGCGGCACGTCGCTGTATTGCTCCGTCAGCACGGCATCGGCCTCGTCGTCGCCGAACAGACTTTCCTGATTGGCCGCACGCGACTGCTGATCGGCACTCGCCAGCGCGGCATCCAGCGTCGCCATCAAGCAGGCGCGATGGTCGCTCAGGCAGTCGAACGCGCCCGCCTTGAGCAATGCCTCGATGGTGCGGCGATTGACCATGCGCTTGTCCACGCGGCGGCAAAAATCGAACAAGTCCTTGAACGGCCCTGCGGCGCGCGCCTGAAGGATATTTTCGATCGCCGCCCTGCCCGTGCCTTTCACCGCACCCAGCCCGTAGGCGATGGTATGCTCGTCCACCGGCGAGAACGCATAACCGGAACTGTTCACGTCCGGCAACAGCACGCGCAAGTTTTGTTGCAAGGTGTCGGCATAAAACGTCCGTACCTTCTCGGTATTGTCCAGATCGCCCGACATCGTCGCCGCCATGAAGGCGGCGGGATAATGCGCCTTGAGATAGGCGGTCTGATAGGCGACCAGCGCGTAAGCCGCCGAGTGCGACTTGTTGAAGCCGTAGCCTGCGAACATTTCCATCAAATCGAACAATCGCGTCGCGAGGTCTTTGTCAATCTGGCGCGCCACCGCGCCGGTCACAAAAATGTCGCGCTGCTTGCCCATTTCGACTGGGTCTTTTTTACCCATCGCGCGACGCAACATGTCCGCGCCGCCCAGCGTGTAGCCGCCTATGATCTGCGAAATCTGCATCACCTGCTCTTGATAGACGATCACGCCGTAGGTCGGTTTCAGTGAAACTTCCAGATCGGGATGGAAATAGTCCGCTTCCGCACGACCATGTTTGCGGTTGATAAAGTCTTCCACCATGCCCGATTCCAGGGGACCCGGACGGAACAGCGCGACCAGCGCGACGATGTCCTCGAAGGTGTCCGGTTGCAGCCGCTTGATCAGGTCTTTCATGCCGCGCGATTCCAGCTGGAACACGGCGGTGGTGTTGCAAGCCTTCAGCAAATCGTAAGTCGGCTTATCGTCCAGCGGGATCGTCTCCAGCGTGAACGGGGCTGTACCACCGGACAGGCGCGCGACATGGCGCATCGCATAATCCAGAATAGTCAGCGTGCGCAGCCCCAAAAAGTCGAACTTCACCAGGCCGATAGACTCGACATCGCTCTTGTCAAACTGGCTGACCACGCTGGCATCACTGTCCGCGCAATACAGCGGGCAGAAATCCGTGAGTTGTCCAGGGGCGATCAGCACGCCGCCGGCATGCATCCCGACGTTGCGCGTCAAATCTTCCAGGCGCGCGGCCAGCTCCAGAAACTCCGGCACGCCTTCCTCGCTGTCGGCGATGGCGTTGATCTCCGGCTCCTGCTTACGCGCCTCCTGCAACGACACCGGCTTCACGCCGTCCAGCGGAATCAGCTTGGACAATCGGTCGCACAGGCCGTAAGGAAAATCCATCACCCGCCCGACATCGCGTATCACCGCTTTAGAGGCCATCGTGCCGAAAGTGGCGATCTGCGACACGCACTGCGCGCCATATTTGCTCTTCACATAACTGATGACGCGATCGCGCCCGTCGGGACAAAAATCCACGTCAAAGTCGGGCATGGAAACGCGTTCCGGGTTGAGGAAGCGCTCGAACAGCAACTCATAACGCAGCGGGTCAAGGTCGGTAATCAGCAGGCTATAGGCCACCAGCGACCCCGCGCCCGACCCGCGCCCAGGTCCCACCGGCACGCCATTGTTTTTTGACCAGCGGATAAAATCGGCAACGATCAGGAAATATCCCGGGAAGCCCATCTTGATGATGGTCTCCAGCTCGAACGCCAGCCGCGCCAGATATTCCGGCATCCGGGCTTCGCGTTCTGCGGCATCGGGATAGAGTATCGCCATCCGCTGTTGCAGCCCCTGTTCGGACTCAGTGCGCAAAAAATCGTCCAGACTCACGCCGTTCGGCGTAGGAAAATCCGGCAAACACGGCTGCCCCAACACCAGGCTTAGATTGCAGCGCCGCGCGATCTCCACGCTGTTTTGCAACGCTTCAGGCAAATCGGCGAACAACTCGGCCATTTCGGCCTGAGTCTTGAAATACTGCTGCGGGGTAAACGCCTTGGCGCGGCGGCGGTCGTTGAGCACATAGCCTTCGGCGATGCACACCCGCACCTCGTGCGCCTTGAAATCCGCTTCGCTCAGGAACTGCACCGGATGCGTCGCGACCAACGGCAAATCAAGCGCGGCGGCAAGCTGCACCGCATCGTGTATGTAAGCCTCCTCATCGGCGAATCCGGCGCGTTGCACTTCGAGGTAATAACGATTGGGGAACAACTCCGCCCAGCCACTTGCAAACTGGCGGGCGAGTGCCGCATTGCCCGCCACCAGCGCGCTGCCGACATCGCCCAGATGCGCGCCGGACAAGGCGATTAAGCCTGCCGTACCCTCTGTCTGAAACCACTCGCGGCGCAACTCGGCACGGCCACGGTGCTGATTTTCCAGAAAAGCCCGCGAAATGAGACGGCACAGCAACAGATAGCCTTCGCGTGACTGGCACAACAACAACAAACGATAGGGGCGGTCGCGGTCGGCATCGTTGCTGACGAACACATCGCAACCGATAACCGGCTTGATCCCTTTGCCGCGCGTCTTCTTGTAAAACTTCACCAAGCCAAAGAAATTATTCAGATCGGTTAGCGCCAGCGCGGGCATCCCGTCGCCCAGCGCTGCCGCGACCGCCTCGTCGAGACGCACCATCCCATCGGTGATGGAATATTCGCTGTGTAAACGAAGATGAACAAAGGCAGGAGACGACATGACGAGAGCGTTAGAAATTTACAGCGGCGATTTTACCACCGCGCATTACATCGCGTTGCGGAAATGGCGAAGCCTGTGGTACGGGAATAGATTGATGCCAAGGCTTGACAAGCCGGAACCCAATCTGGATCGGGCATTGAGGTAACAGCTAAATTCAACCCAAGATAAGCCATGTTTGCATTTGACCTACAAAACATGTCGCCTGACGGATCGTGTTTTAACGTGAAACCCGCCCTGCCCGCTCCCTCCCTTGCAGGGCGCATTTCGGCGTAGCCGAAATCGTTCAGAAGGCTTGGTGCATGTGTTCCGCGAAACCCCTCGTTCACCCCCCGTCCCCCCTCTGATGGAACAACTGATAAAACAACTCAATTCTGCTAAAGCCCAAGCCATCACGGATAGCCAATACACTGGTGAAACAACTCAGTATTGACTAAGCAATCAAAAAACGATTGCAAAGTCACTCCTTATAAGCCAGCACACCCTAAAGGGTACAAGCACCCTTTGGGTACAAGAGCTGGCAAGTGTCTGGTTATCCCAAAGGGCGAGGGGTACGATTCGTCGCTGCGCGCGTTTCACGTTAACGGGGATGGCGAGTTTCATTATCATTGTCATGCCCGCTAGGCTTTTTTTCTGGCTTTGCCTTGGGCTGGCTGAGCAGCATGGAGTCTTCGTCGTCATCCAGCAGGATGCGGCTGGCATTGCCTTCCATGTCCTCGTATTGCCCATGCTTGACCGCCCAAATCAAAACGGCAACAAAAACCAGACCGAAGAACATCATGCCGGGAATGAGGCTGTAAATTACGTCCATAGTGCTTAGTCCTTGAATAGGTTACGAATCCGTGCCGCGTTGCCGATGACCAGCAAAGAGCTGATCGGCATGGTAATCGCCGCCAGCAGCGGAGTCACATGACCCATCATCGCAAGCGGCACCATGATGAGGTTATACACGAAAGACAGGCCGATGTTTTGCCGGATGGTGCGCAAGGTGCGGCGTGACAGCAGCGTTGCCTGGCGAACCTTATCCAACTCGTTCTGCATCAGCACGATGTCGGCGCTCTCCACCGACACATCCGTCCCCGAACCCAGCGCAATGCCCACGTCTGCGCGTATCAGCGCGGGGGCATCATTGACCCCGTCGCCCACCATCGCCACAACTTCGCCGCGCCGTTGCAAAGCCTGAATAACGCTATCCTTATCTTGCGGCAATACTTCTGCAATCACTTCCATGCCGCCCAGTTGCCGCGCAACCGAATCGGCGACGGCTTGCCGGTCTCCGCTCAACAAGGTCATGCCGATACCGGCTTCCCGCAGAGTATTCACTAACGCCTCTGCATCAACGCGCAGGGTGTCGGCGACGACCAGCACGGCAACATGCTCTCCGTCTGCCGCCAGATGCACACAAGTCCGGGCTTCAGACTCTAATTGCTGGAGCGGCTGCAACAACGAAGGTTGCAGCACAACCTGATGGCTAGTCAGCCAGTCAGCCGTGCCGATCAAGACATGCTTCCCGGCGCATTCTGCCTGAACGCCAGCCCCCGCCGTGGCATGAAAGCCCTCTACTTTCACATTGCGGTAGGGGAGTTTTCGCTCCTCCACCCATCCGACTACGGCTCGCGCCACGCTGTGTTCCGAATAGCGTTCCGCGCTGGCCGCCAGTTCCAGCAAACTGTCCTCATCCTGTCCTGCCGCCACCAGCACTTGCTCGACGCGCATCCGGCCTTCGGTCAATGTGCCCGTCTTGTCGAAGACGAAATGCGTGACCTTGGAAAGCGTCTCCAACACTTCACCATTTTTCACCAGGATGCCATGCTTCGCGCCCAACCCCGATGCCACGGCAATAGACATGGGGGTCGCCATTCCCAGCGCACAGGGGCAGGTAATAATCAGCACAGAAGTTGCCGCCATCAGCGCAAACTCTAAATTGTCAGACCAGAAATAGAAAGTGACACCCGCACAAATCAGGGTCGCCAACACAAACCACGGCACGATGCTGTCGGAGATGCGTTGTATCGGTGCTTTGGAAGACTGCGCTTCTTCCACCAACCGGACGATTTTTGCCAGGGTGGATTCCTGCGTGGCTGCCAGCACTTCCAGCACCAGCGCACCGCTGCCATTTAATGTCCCCGCCGTGACGCTATCGCCTACATGCTTCTTCACCGGCATGGATTCGCCGCTCAGCATGGATTCATCCACCGAACTGTTTCCTTCCCGCACCACGCCATCCATGGGGATTTTACTGCCCGGCTTGACCAACACCCGTTCGCCCACCTGGACGGCGCGTACCGAGATCATTTTTTCCTCGCCATCACGCAACACGGTAGCGACACGCGGTTGCAAATCCATCAACCTGTTGGTTGCCGACACGGCTTGATGACGGAACATACCTTCCAGATAGCGACCAATGAGTATGACGAAAATAAGATTGGTCACCGTATCGAAATACACCTCGCCCCGGCCACTCAGGGTGACGTAAAGCGAATACGAGTAGGTCACGGCAAGCCCAAGCGCGATGGGCAAGTCCATCGTCAGGCGTGCATTGCGCAGCCCCCCCCAGGCACCCTTGAGAAAAGGAAAGCCGGAATACAACAAGGTCGGAGTCGCCAGCGCGAAAGCCAGCCAACGGAAAAAACCGACAAACTGACCTTGATCTGCGCCGCTGTAGAGCGCGATCGTAATCAGATTCATGTTCATCATGGTGAAGCCTGCGAAGAACAACCTGAACAGCATGGAACGGTTGGCCTTCTTCATCGCCCCTTCCGCCGTTTCGGGGTCGTATGGCACACCGGCATAGCCGATCTGCGACAAGCGTTTTATCAGTGCGGAAAGTTTGACGCGCTTTTCGTCCCAGCGCAGATGCAACCGCTTACCCGCCAGATTGACGTTGGCGGTCGAAACACCCGGCACACGCAGCATGGTGCGCTCAATCAACCAGACACAGGCGGCACAATGGATACCCTCAACCAGCAGATGCGCATCGCGCAAATCGCCTTCAAAACGCACGAATTCCTGCTGCACTTCTGCCAGATCATACATTTCCATATCTCTGGGCGGAGTCGGGGGCGGAGCCAGCAGCGCGCCCTGCGGGGTACGCTGATAATAGCCCTGCATACCGGCTTCATAGATGGCTTCGCACACCGACTGACAAGCGAAGCAACAGAAATCGCGCGTCTGCTCATCCAACTTGCAATGAAAATCCGCATCCCCGGCTATCGGCAATCCACAATGAAAACACCCGACGGAATCGGGTGTGTTTGGCTTAT
>PEUR01000218.1 GCA_002780675.1 Gallionellales bacterium CG03_land_8_20_14_0_80_55_15
GCACTGGTGTCATTCAGTGTGTTGGCGGTGCTGTATGGCGCGATTGATTACGCGGTGCATCTGCCGCGTTTGTTGCCGATCAACAAAGTGAAGCTGAGCGCAGCGCCCGAGCGTTTGGTGGCGGGGGATGTGCTGGCGCGAGTGAAGAGCGAGGTGCGGGGTAATTTTTTTACGGTGGACATCGAGCATTTGCGCAAATCCTTGGAGGCATTGCCCTGGGTGCGCAAGGTCAGTATCCGCCGCCAGTTTCCAGACAGTCTTATCTTGCAGTTTGAGGAACATCAGCCCTTGGCGCGCTGGAACGACGCGGCGCTGGTGAATGTGCAAGGCGAGGTGTTTGAGGCACAGACAGGGCAGGTGTTGCCGGAGTTTATCGGCTACGCGGGCAGTTCGGCAGAAATGGTGCAGCAATACGCAAAATTCAGCGAGCAGCTTGCCGTATTGGGGCTGCGGGTGACGCAGTTGGCTCTATCGCCGCGCCATGCCTGGCAGATGCATCTGAGCAATGACATGGAGGTGGAGTTGGGGCGTGCAGAATTGCAGCAACGGCTCGCGAGATTTGTGGCGGTTTATCCCTACAGTCTGGGCGAGATGCGTGAAACAACTTCGCCAGAAAGCAAAACGGTTATGCCTGTGACCGGGCAAAAATTGAAAGTGGAATATGTGGATATGCGTTATCGGAATGGTTTTGTCGTGCGCATGCGACACGGCAATGCCTAGCGCTAAGCCGGGCGGAAAATTAAATCGAAACAAGGTGTTGGAGATCAAGCGATGAGCAGGAATAAAGAAGCAAAAAATCTGGTGGTCGGGCTGGATATCGGCACGTCCAAGATTGTGGCCATCGTAGGCGAGGTCAAACCTGACGGAGTGCTGGAAGTGATCGGCATGGGAATGCACGAGTCTTCCGGCATGAAGAAGGGCATGGTGGTCAACATCGAGGCGGCGGTAAGCGCGATTCAGCGTGCGCTGGAAGAAGCCGAGTTAATGGCGGACTGCAAAATCAGCGAGGTATATACCGGGATTGCGGGTAGTCACATCCGCAGCACGAATTCGCGCGGTATGGTGAAGATCAAGGAAAAGGAAGTCACGCAAACCGATATAGACCGGGTGCTGGAAACGGCGAGCTCCATCAGCTTGCCTGGCGACCAGCAGATTTTGCACATCCTGGAACAGGAATTCAGCATAGACGGACAGGACGGTATCAAGAAGCCATTGGGTATGAGCGGGATGCGGCTGGATGTCGAGGTGCATATCGTCACGGGCGCGGTGGCCGCCGTACAAAACATCATGAAGTGTATCCACCGCTGTGGTCTGGAAGTGAACGAGCTGATCCTGCAACCGCTGGCATCCAGCCGTGCGGTGCTGGCGGATGACGAGATGGAGTTGGGCGTGTGTCTGGTGGACATCGGAGGAGGCACCACCGACATCGCGGTGTTTACGGGCGGTTCGATACGCCACACCGCCGTGATTCCCATTGCCGGCGACCAGATTACCAATGACATCGCGATGGCGTTGCGCACGCCCACGCAGGATGCCGAAGACATCAAGATTCGCCACGGTTGCGCGCTCAGACAGTTGGCGGATGCGGGCACGATTGAAGTGCCGGGAGTCGGTGAACGGGGGCCGCGCATGTTGTCGCGGCAAACCTTGTCCGAGGTGATCGAACCGCGTGTCGAGGAACTGTATTCGCTGGTGCAAGCCGAGTTGCGGCGTAGCGGTTTTGAGGATTTGTTGTCGTCAGGGATTGTGATTACTGGCGGCAGCAGCGCGATGCAAGGCATGGTCGAGCTGGGCGAAGAGATTTTCCATCTGCCGGTCAGATTGGGTATCCCGAAATATGTAGGGGGGTTGTCGGACGTAGTGAAAACGCCACGCATGGCAACGGGGGTGGGGCTGTTGTTGCATGGTTTGGCAAGTTACAAAAACAATGAGGAAAATCGCCAGCAGTCGAACTCATTTAGTGATGTGCTGGCGATGATGAAGTCCTGGTTTCAGAATAATTTTTAGTGGGTTGGCAAGCGGATTTAGACAGATTAATTTTGGTAATATTTTTTAAGGAGACGGCGATGTTTGAAATCATGGAAGCACAAACTCAGGATGCGGTAATCAAAGTGATCGGTGTCGGTGGTTGCGGCGGCAACGCGGTAGATCACATGATTGAGCAAGGTGTGCAAGGGGTCGAATTTATCGCCATCAATACTGACGCGCAGGCATTGGGTCGCAGCAAGGCGCGAACCCAGTTACAGATTGGCGTGGCCATTACCAAGGGATTGGGCGCAGGTGCCAAACCTTCAGTGGGGCAAGCGGCAGCGGAAGAGGATCGCGAACGCATCAAGGAGCTGATTGCCGGGGCGAACATGGTGTTTATCACCGCCGGAATGGGCGGCGGTACAGGAACGGGCGCCGCCCCTATCGTCGCGCAAATCGCGCGCGAAATGAATATTTTGACCGTTGCAGTCGTGACCAAGCCGTTTATCTACGAAGGCAACCGTATGCGTTACGCCACCGAAGGCATCAAGGCGCTGAACGAGCATGTGGATTCGCTGATTATCGTGCCTAACGCCAAGTTGATGGAAGTGTTGGGTAATGATGTCACCGTGCCGGAAGCCTTCAAAGCCGCCAACGGCGTGCTGCAAGGCGCGGTAGCGGGTATCGCCGAAGTCATCAACGTACCCGGTTTGATCAACGTGGACTTTGCCGACGTGCGCACCGTGATGTCGGAAAATGGCATGGCGATGATGGGGTCTGCGGTGGCCTCCGGTCCTGATCGTGCCAGGGAAGCGGCCGAACGCGCCATTGCCAGTCCGTTGCTGGAAGATGTGGATATGACGGGTGCGCGCGGCGTGCTGGTCAATATCACTTCAACCAGCTCCCTGAAGGTCAGGGAAATGGAAGAAGTCATGGCTTGTGTGCAATTTGCCGCCGAAGAAGCCACCGTTATTCTGGGTTCGGTATTTGATGAATCCATGGGGGATGAGTTGCGCGTGACGGTGGTCGCGACAGGATTGGGCTCGCCCGTGAGCCACAAGATGGCCAAGCCGGAAATCGTCTATCAGAATCAGGATTTTCAGAGAACCGGTACGCATGACATGCCCTACAGCAACCTCGATTATGTTGCGCTGGATACCCCTACTATCATGCGTAGCGGTCGCCGCGCCGCAGTGGACGCGATGGAAAAATCCGGTGTGGATACTTACGACATCCCGTCTTTCCTGCGCAAACAGGCGGATTGATGGGTGAATCGGGTGAGCAGGAGCAGTGGCGGCGCTAATCATGAGCTATGTTAGAATCCGCTCATGATACCTGCGCTTAAAAAACCTATGGTCAGGCAACGTACCCTGAAAAGCCCGATAACCGTCACGGGTGTCGGTCTGCACAGCGGCGAGAAAGTCACGCTGACTTTGCGCCCGGCCCCCGTCAATAGCGGCATCGTGTTCCGCCGCGTTGATGTGAAGCCAGTCGAGGATGTCCAGGCGCGCGCTGATTTGGTGCATGACACCCGCCTGTCCACTTGTATGGATCAAAACGGGGTGCGGTTCGCCACGATTGAGCATTTGATGTCGGCCTTGGCGGGGCTGAGCATAGATAATGTCTTCGTTGAAATGGATGGCGCGGAAGTCCCCATCATGGATGGCAGTGCCGGTACTTTTATTTTTCTGCTGCAATCCGCAGGCATCATCGAACAGTCGGCGGCCAAAAAATTTATCCGTATCAAAAAAACGGTCGAGGTAAAACAGGGCGACAAGTGGGTAAAATTTGAGCCGTACAACGGCTACAAATTAACCTTTACCATCAACTTCGCCCATCCGGTGTTTGCCAACACCCAGCAACACGTCACGATAGATCTCGACGAGCATTCCTATATTCGTGACATCAGTCGCGCGCGTACCTTCGGTTTTATGCAGGATGTTGAAGCCATGCGCGCGCAGGGGCTGGCGTTGGGCGGCAGTCTGGACAATGCCATTGTCATGGACGAGTACCGCGTACTGAATGCCGACGGACTGCGCTTCGAGGATGAGTTTGTCAAACATAAGGTGCTGGACGCGATCGGCGACTTGTATCTCTTGGGTTACCCGGTGATCGGCGCTTTTTCCGGCTACAAATCCGGTCATGCATTGAATAATGCGCTGCTGCGGGAATTGCTGGCCGACGAACAGGCGTGGGAATTTGTCTCATTTGATAATGTGGCGGATGCGCCGGCTTTCCTGCATCCGCAATTGCAGACAGCTTAACGGTCTGGTTGCCCGGCGCTCAGGGGGTTCACGATGCTGATCATGCGCATATATCTGGTGTTGACCACCTTGCTGCTGGTACTCAACGTTGCAATGTATGTCTTCACGCGCAAGCACTGGTATCTGAATTTTTCCTGGAAAATAGTCAGATTTACCGTCTTGTTGTTGCTTATCTTTGCCTTGTTGTTCGTACTGGAACGCTATGTGCTGGTGGGATGGCGGGTGTTGTTGTAACGGCTATTTTTGTGCGAGTTTCTCCAGCGCATGTTTGAGCGGCGTATCACCCAGATGCTCGCTGAGTTCCAGCAGCTGGTGCTGTGCCGTTTGGGTGAGCAGGCGCGCGACTGGCTTGGGTTTGATGGGGGTGTAGTTGACTTGCACCTTGACCCTGATGCTACTGATCTCGCAGCCGCGATTTTGCAGTTTGGTCACGATTTCCGGTGCAAGTTGGCGCAGTTTTGCAGCGAGTGCACCGTTGCTCATGGCAATACTTAGCGTGCCGTTGCGTAATCCTAAAATTTGACTGGATTGCGCGAAATGGGGTGGTGCGACACGGGAAAAATGCTGCTGGAGTGCCGTTAATGCTTGTACGGTGCCAAACAGGACACGCAATTCCTCGTTGTTGCTCATCAGAGATTTTAGACGTTGAGGCACGGGTTTAATGATTTCGTAAAAAGACTGGGGCGTGAATATTATTCCAGTTTATGCTCACCGGGTAGAATCCCGAGGGGTTGCCAGGGTTTTTAAGGTCATTTAGTGGGCTGGCGCTGTGAACCGCTTGCCGAAAATGGTGCCATGTGTGCGGAAATGGCTTGCACTGTCGGGGAGATGGGCGACTTTCATGTGCAGATGGCAGGGTGTGGAGGTGTACGGATACCTATTGCCAGTGTGGTAATATGCGCTAACTTATTCATGACGATGATGTTGTGGTTTCCTGTTACAAGGGTGAGATGGCGGGTAGCTGTCTCACCCTTAATTTGTGGTTGAAAAGACAAAAAACATGATTTCAAAGGCACTTAAAAATATTTTCGGTAGTCGTAACGACCGCTTGCTCAAGCAATACCGTACGACTGTCAAAACCATCAATGGCTTGGGCGATACGATCGCTGCGCTCAACGATGTGCAATTGCGTGAGAAAACGGACGCATTCAGACAGCGTTTTGCGCAGGGTGAAACGCTGGATGCGCTGTTGCCCGAGGCGTTTGCCGTGGTGCGTGAAGCCAGTACCCGTGTGTTGGGGATGCGACATTACGATGTGCAGATGATAGGCGGTATCGTGCTGCATTCCGGCAAAATTGCCGAAATGCGTACCGGTGAAGGTAAAACCTTGATGGCAACTTTGCCCGTTTACCTGAATGCAATCAGCGGTCGCGGTGTGCATGTGGTCACGGTGAATGATTATCTGGCGGCTCGCGATGCCGAATGGATGGGCAGGTTGTACCGCTTTCTGGGGCTGAGTGTGGGCGTGATCGTTTCGCAGATGCCCTCGGATGAAAAGCAGACCGCCTACGCTGCCGATGTTACCTACGGTACCAACAATGAATTTGGTTTTGATTACCTGCGCGACAATATGGCAAGCCAGATGAATGAGCGCTTCCAGCGCAAGTTGAATTACGCCATTGTGGATGAAGTGGACTCAATTTTGATTGACGAAGCGCGTACCCCGCTGATTATTTCCGGACAGGCCGAAGGCGATGTCAACGTTTATGTCGCGATCAATGATCTGGCGAAGAAGCTGGTTCGCCAGGCCGGGGAAGAGAGTCCGGGCGATTACTATGTTGACGAGAAGAATCACCAGATTCTGTTGTCCGAGATCGGTCATGAAAATGCCGAGAATATTTTGACCGAGGCGGGGTTGCTGCCGCCGAATGGCAGTTTGTACGATGCCGCCAATATCAGCCTGATCCATCATCTGTACGCGGCTTTGCGCGCGCAATCCTTGTACCATCGCGACCAGAATTATGTGGTGCAAAACGGTGAAGTGGTCATCGTGGATGAGCATACGGGGCGTCTAATGTCGGGTCGTCGCTGGTCGGATGGGCTGCACCAGGCGGTTGAGGCTAAGGAAGGTGTCGAAATAAAGAAAGAAAATCAAACACTTGCCTCGATCACTTTCCAGAACTATTTCCGCATGTATGACAAGTTGGCGGGGATGACCGGAACGGCTGACACTGAAGCGTTTGAATTTCAGCAAATTTACAATCTGGAAACGGTCATCATTCCGCCTAACCGCCCAACCATCCGTGACGATCAGATGGACAAGGTGTTTCTCACCGCACAAGAAAAATATCAGGCAGTCATCGTGGATATTCAGGATTGCTATAAGCGCGGGCAGCCGGTGTTGGTGGGAACGACTTCCATCGAGAATTCGGAATTGCTGTCCGGCTTACTGGATAAACAAAAACTGCCACATCGGGTGTTAAATGCCAAACAGCATGAACATGAGGCAGAGATCGTCGCACAGGCGGGGCAGCCAAAAATGGTCACCATCGCGACGAATATGGCAGGTCGCGGTACCGACATCGTGTTGGGCGGCAATCTTGAGAAACGTGTTGACCAGGTTAAAGAGGACGAGAGTCTGGACGAGGCCAGCAAGGCGCAGCGCATCGCACAAATGAAGCAGGAGTGGAAGGAATTGCACGAGCAGGTGCTCAGTAGCGGTGGGCTGCACATCATCGGCACCGAGCGCCACGAGTCACGCCGGGTGGATAACCAGTTGCGCGGTCGTTCGGGGCGTCAGGGTGATCCGGGTTCAAGCCGTTTTTATCTGTCGCTGGAAGATCCGCTGCTGCGCATTTTTGCTTCCGATCGTGTCGCCGCGATCATGAACAAATTCAAATTGCCGGAAGGTGAAGCGATTGAACACAGCTGGGTGAATCGCGCTATCGAGAATGCGCAACGCAAGGTCGAAGCGCGCAACTTCGATATGCGTAAGCAGATACTCGAATATGACGATGTGGCCAATGATCAGCGCAAAGTGATTTACCAGCAACGTACTGAATTGCTCGAAACGGAAGATATTTCCGAGACTATTTCGGCGATGCGCAACAGTGTGATGGACGATGCCATCAGCCTGTATATCACCCCGGAAAGTATGGAGGAGCAATGGGATGTGGCGGGTCTGGAAAAAGCGTTAGCCGCTGATTTCAGGCTGGAATTGCCCTTGGCGAGTTGGCTGGAAGCGGATAAGCATCTCAATGAGGCGGGTTTGCGCCGGCGCGTTGCAGAAACGGCTGAACAGCTATATCAAGGGAAAGTTGATCTGGTCGGAGCGGATGCGATGCACCATTACGAGCGCGCCATCATGCTGCAAAGTATGGATGTGCATTGGCGCGAGCATCTGGCCGCGCTGGATCATTTGCGTCAGGGCATACATTTGCGCGGTTATGCGCAGAAAAATCCCAAGCAGGAATATAAGCGCGAAGCGTTTGAACTGTTTTCAATGATGCTGGACTTAATCAAGCGCGAAGTCACTCAGGTGTTAATGACCGTGCAGGTGCGTAGCCAGGAGGAGGTTGTTCCTGTTGAAGCCGCCCCGCAGGCCGAGAATATACAGTATCACCACGCCGATTACGAAGAAGCGCTGGAGCCATCCGGCGCATCAGGCAGCGAAGAGCAACAGCCGTTTGTGCGCGACGGCAGGAAGATTGGGCGCAACGATCCCTGCCCGTGCGGTTCGGGCAAGAAATATAAGCAATGTCATGGGCAATTAAGTTAACCAAAGAATAGGAGAAGGCAATGTCGTTAGTCATTGATACACTGCGCACCTCACCGGTGACAGAAGAATTAAGTGAAGCGGAAGTTGAAATTCTGGCTGAATTGTTTGAAGTGCAGGAATATAAGGCGGGCGATGTGATTGTAGAGCCCAAGGATGACCAGCCCGACAATCTGTACATTCTCGCATCGGGCGATATTGATGTGAAGATTGAAAGCAACGGTGAGCAGTCCACCATCCACATCCTCAAGCCTGGCGATCTGGCCGGCATGATTACCTTCGCGGGCGGTGCGGCCAGCCATGTCAGCGCAACGCTGTATGCTGTCGGCGATACCAAGGTGGTGAGCATGTCCCGCGCGCGCTTTGAAACCCTGATTAACTCCCATCCGATGATCGTCTATCGCGTCATGCGCGGCATCATCCGCAACATGCATGGCATCGTGCGGCGCGTTAACAGCGAATCCGCCGAATTGTCCAATTACATTTACAGAACTGGCGGACGTTACTAGAGGTATCCCTTATGTCGGTAAATCTGAATAAGCGCGTGGCGGCGCAGTTATTGCCCGTTGCGGGTGTCGTTCTGGGCATCGCACAAGCCAATATCAAACGCGAAAACCGTAAGGATTTGCTGGTGATGCAGCTATCAGAGGGCGCACAGGTGGCGGGGGTTTTCACGCAAAACCGTTTTTGTGCCGCGCCGGTTATCGTCGCACGCGAACATCTGGCCGCAGCGCAGGGCATTCGTGCCCTGGTGGTGAATACCGGTAACGCCAATGCCGGCACGGGCGAACAGGGGCTACAGGACGCTCGCACCACTTGTGCCGCGCTGGCGGGCTTGCTGGGGTGTGACGCGGCGCAGATTCTGCCGTTCTCCACGGGTGTCATCATGGAGGCCTTGCCAGTGGCGAAAATTGTCGCTGGCTTGCCTGCCGCTGTGAGCAATATGGTTGCTGACAATTGGGCGGATGCGGCACAGGCGATTATGACCACCGATCTCGTCGCCAAGGCAATTTCCCAACAGGTCGTGGTGGACGGGGTAACGGTTACGATTACCGGCATCGCCAAGGGGTCGGGCATGATTCATCCCAACATGGCGACCATGCTGGGCTATATCGCCACCGATGCGGCAATTGCGCCAGCGCCATTGCAGGCCATGGTCAGCTCCGTTGCGAACCGCTCATTCAATTGCATCACCGTGGATGGCGACACTTCCACCAATGATTCGCTGATGCTCATTGCCACCGGGAAAACGGCTCTGCCTGAAGTTAACGTGACGGGCAGCCCTGCCTACAACGCCTTGCTGGAAGCGGTTGCGGAAGTGGCGATTTATCTGGCGCAGGCAATCGTGCGCGACGGTGAGGGTGCGACCAAGTTCATCACCCTCCAGGTGGAGGGCGGCAAGGATGAAGCCGAATGCAAACGCATCGGCTATGCCATCGCCCACTCGCCGCTGGTCAAGACCGCTTTCTTCGCCTCCGACCCGAACCTGGGGCGTATCCTCGCCGCGATCGGCTATGCGGGCGTGGACGATCTGGAGGTGGCGGCGCTGCAACTCTATCTGGACGAGGTGCTGGTCGCCGAAAACGGGGGGCGCGCGGCGAGTTACCGCGAGGAAGACGGCCAGCGCGTGATGGCGCAGACCGACATCACTATCCGCGTGGTGCTGAATCGCGGCGCGGTGAACGCCACGCTGTGGACGTGCGATTTTTCCTACGATTACGTCAAAATCAACGCCAGCTACCGCAGCTAGTGAACAAATCGGATCATTTTTTTGCTCGCGTCGAAGGGCTGCTTGACCGTCTGGAAAGCATCCTGCCCGGCGCGCGCGCCATCGCGCCGGACTGGCAGGCGGCAGCCGCGTTTCGTTGGGATCATCTGCAACGCAGTTTGCATCCCGTGGTTAATTTTCAGCGTATTTCACTTTCCGACCTGCTCGGCATAGACGACCAGAAACAGCGCATCGCGCAAAACACCCAGCAGTTCGTGCGAGGCGGTACGGCCAACAACGTGCTGCTATCTGGCGCGCGCGGCACGGGCAAGTCGTCGCTGGTGAAGGCGCTGCTGAATGAATA
>PEUR01000068.1:0-9185 GCA_002780675.1 Gallionellales bacterium CG03_land_8_20_14_0_80_55_15
ATTTCCTCAATAAATGGCTGATCCAGCATGTCGTGCAGGAGGATTTGAAAATTGCCGAATATGCCGAAGACTCCGACCAGCGCCCCATCGGCGAAGATTTATACCAGCAATACCTGTCACTCGATAAATAGTAGTAAATCGTCCTGATTAAGTGTCTTTCGAGTAGGCTAGGTCGCTATTATCGCCTCCTTATTTTCAAATCTCCCTCAGTCCCCGTTTCTGGATTGGGCTGTCAACCCCAGCCCCCCATCCCCTGCCTCATTGCCCCCTCGCTAACGCTCTCCCCCTTGAAGGGGGGGGAATCTACTCCCGGTTCGGCTTGGAGTTCGAGAAAATTTACCTGTCCTTCTCATTAAGGGGGGAAATTTACTCCCTCCCCTTCAAGGGGAGGGTTGGGGTCGAAGGAATGGCGCTCCTTCACCCCTGACCGGGAATTTACTCCCTCCCCTTCAAGGGGAGGGTTGGGGTGGGGATGGGGTGGATGTGTAATCGTGATGAGCGGTCATTTATGATTTCTTATCCCCATAACATGGCCTTTGGAAAAAAAGGGGGGGGCGAGGGGGCAGCGGTTAAATCCCCCTTTTCAAAGGGGGCGGTTCAAGCTGGATTAGGGAAGCGCTGATTTATTCGCCATTCTCGGTGTAGCCTGTCCCGTACTGATATACGGTACTAAATCCAATACCTTGATTAAAAAGGGTTTTTACTTTTACGAAAATGACAAAATCGAATCAATCCGCCTCTTTTTAAGTCAGTACCCCGTCCACCAGTTGCAAGCGGCGTTCCATGCGTTTTGCCAGTTCGAGATCGTGGGTTACGATAACAAAGCTGGTTTGCAGTTGCTCGTTGAGTTGCTGCATTAAATCAAACAGGGCTTCCGCGCTGGCGCGGTAGAGATTGCCGGTCGGCTCGTCGGCCAGCACGCAGGCGGGTTCGGTGACCAGCGCGCGCGCCACGGCGGTGCGCTGGCGTTCGCCGCCGGACAACTCGCTGGGCAGATGAGCCAGGCGATGCGCCAGGCCGACCTTTTCCAGCATCGCGGCGGCAATCGGTTCGGCATCACGGCGTTTCATGCCGCGTATCAGCAGCGGCATGGCGACATTTTCCAGCGCCGTGAATTCCGGCAACAGGTGGTGGAACTGATACACGAAGCCAAGCGACTGGTTGCGGATATTGCCGCGCTGCGTCTCGTTCATGCCCTGCACTTCCTGCCCCAGTATCTGCACGCTGCCGGAGCTTGCATTGTCCAACCCGCCCAGCAGATGCAGCAGGGTACTTTTGCCCGAACCGGAGCTCCCCACGATGGCGATGCGTTCGCCGCGCGCAACCTCCAGATTGATGCCCTTCAAAACCGGCACGGCCAGTTTGTTCAGCATGAAAGTCTTGCCAAGCTCGCGGCAGGAAATCACCGTTTCCATCCTCAATCCTTGATCCTCAATCCTGCTTTTACTCATAGCGCAGCGCCTCCGCCGGTTGGGTCTTTGACGCGCGCCAGCTCGGATAGAGTGTCGCCAACAAGCTGATTAAAAAGGATAATCCTGATACCAGCAGCACTTCGTGGAGGCGCAAATCGGACGGCAGTTCGCTGATGTAATACACGTCCTTGGCGAGGAACTGCACGCCGAACAGATGTTCGATAAACGGTACGACCACGTTCAGGTTGAGCGCCAGCAGAACCCCGCAGACGCTGCCCGCCAGCGTGCCGATCACGCCTATCATCACCCCCTGCACGATAAAAATTTTCATGATGCTGGCGGGGGACGCGCCCAGCGTGCGCAAAATGGCGATGTCGGCCTGTTTGTCGGTCACCGCCATCACCAGCGTCGAGACGATATTGAACGCCGCCACCGCGACGATCAGCGACAGGATGATGAACATCATCTTCTTTTCCATCTGCACCGCCTTGAAATAATTGCCGTTCTGGTGCGTCCAGTCGTTGGCGTACAAGCCTTGCGGCATCTGGCTTTGCAGCGCGGCGGCGACAGCGGGAGCCGCGTCTATTTCGCGCAGTTTGGTGCTGATTCCGGTCACGGCATCACCCAGTTGAAACAGCTTTTGCGCGTCATTCATGTTAATCAGCGCCAGGCTGTTGTCGTAGGGAGCCATGCCGATTTCAAATATCCCCACCACGCGGAACTGCTTTAAGCGCGGCATCATTCCGGCGGGCGTGATCGAGCCTTGCGGCGCGATTAGCATGACTTTTTCGCCCATCCGCACGCCTAAAGCGCGCGCCAGATCGGAACCCAGCACAATGCCGAACTCGCCCGCGCGCAAATCGCCTAGTTCTCCCGCCTTGATTTTATTGGCTAAATCGGTGATGGCGGTTTCCCGCGAAGGCTCGATGCCGCGCACCATCACGCCCTGCACGCTCTGGCCGAACGACAACATGCCTTGTCCGGCGACGTAGGGTGCGGCGGCCAGCACTTGCGGGTGGCGTGCGACCTGAGCCAAAACGCCTTGCCAGCCCTCCATCCGCCCGCCGTCGGCGACCACTTCCAGATGCGGCGAAGCGCCCAACATACGCTCGCGGATTTCCTTCTGGAAGCCGTTCATCACCGACAACACCACAATCAGCGCCATCACGCCCAGCCCCATGCCCAGCATGGAAATCAGCGAAATAAAGGAAATAAAATGATTGCGCCGCTTGGCGCGCGTGTAACGCAGACCGATGAAAAGTTCGTAGGGTTGCAAGGTAAGAGGGTCGTAGAGTGGAAACGGGCGACAGTTTGCCACAAGGCGGCAAGCAATGGCAGATAGGAGGGCATATTTTGCCAAACCGCGCGAAGCGCCACCCTGAAAATGTACCCTTGCTCTGACAAGGTCGTGCTTTGGTATTATCATGCCCGCACACCTTATTTTGAGGAGCATTTTTATGCTGACCATTGACCTTGAATTAGAAAAGTCATTACAGGCTATCGCCCAACGAGAGCATAGTTCGCCGAATGAAATTATTAAAAAGCTGATTAGTCAGTATATTACTGAAAAGAAATCGTCTGAATTAGTGACCGATATCGTGAAGGATTTACCGGAATTTCCCTGTTTTGCCAATCAGGACCCGTTGCAGCTACAAAGGTCATTGCGCGATGAGTGGAATTAAGTATTTGCTGGATACCAATATCATCATCGGACTGCTTGAACGGCAGCCTGTTGTTTTAGAGTTGTTTTCAGCAAGGCAAGTCAAAATAAACGAATGTGCTTACGCCTCAATCACCCGCATCGAGTTGTTAAGTTTTCCCGCGATTTCTTTTCCTGAAAAACAGGCGATTGAATCCGTATTGGCGCGCATGGTGTATCTCGCCATTACCCCCGCCATTGAAGATGAAACGATAGCGTTCAGACGTGTTCACAAAACGAAACTGCCTGACTCCATTATCGCCGCTACATCCAGACACGCCCGGCTCGAGTTATTAACGCTCGACAAAAAATTGGCGGACAAGTTGTGAGTGCGCTGCAATTACGGTTTCAGGGTTTTGTGGGGGAGTTGGAAGCTCACAATTTGACTGACGCGTAAACAAGACTGTCATTGATTTACCAGCCTCACTTTCTCCCGTAGTTGCGCGTTTTTACAGCACAGAAAGGGTGTTGAAATATGGACAGTCTGCAACGTATTTACAAGCTGCATCAGGTCATTTCCGCACGTCGCCACCCCGTATCCTGTCAGACTTTGCAAGCCGAACTTGGCTGCTCGCGCGCTACGGTCAGGCGCATCATTACGGAACTGCGCCTCTATTTCAATGCGCCGCTTGAATACGACCGATCACATAACGGCTACCGCTATGCGACTGGCGAAGGTCAGTCTTTCGAACTTCCCGGACTTTGGTTCAGTTCAACTGAAATTTACGCTTTGCTGACCACCCAGCAACTGTTGGCGCAAGTCCAGCCCGGACTGTTCGACGCACAACTCAAACCGGTCAGGGAACGTATCGAAAAAATACTTGCCGCCAGACACTTGGGTGACGAAAAACTTTTGTCCGGATACCCGAGCAGTGAAATTTTAAATCGGGTGCGCATCCTGCGCATGGCTGGACGCAGCACCTCCAACGAACATTTTCAAACTGTGGCGGGGGCATTGCTGCAAAGAAAACGCCTCGCCATTCGTTATCACAGCCGCAGCGATGACACCGAAACCCACCGCGAAATCTCCCCGCAACGCCTCACCCATTACCGCGACAACTGGTATCTGGACGCATGGTGTCACCAGCGCAACGGACTGCGCAGCTTTGCCGTGGACAGGCTGCGTGAAGCGAAGATGCTGGAAAAAATAGCCAGGGATATTCCCGAGCAGGAACTGGATGCACACTTCGCCAGCAGCTACGGTATTTTCGCGGGGATACCCAAACACACCGCCGTATTGCGCTTCACCGCAGAGCGCGCCCGTTGGGTGGGGGAGGAGCAATGGCACCTGCAACAACAAGGCATCATCCTCGAAGATGGCAGCTACGAATTGCGCCTCCCTTATTCCGACCCGCGCGAGCTGGTGATGGACATCCTCAAACATGGCCCAGAAGTAGAGGTCATCGAGCCTGTATCATTACGTCAGCTATTAGTGGGAGCCTTGCAACACGCCTTACAGCAATATGAAAAATAATTTCGACAGGCTCGTGGATTGAGCCTTTGATCTGGTTAGTATCCAACTTATGAATAATTTACTTCCCACAAAATTCCTCGCACATGTCCGCCAAGATACAACAGGCGTTTGGCATGAGCATTTGCTGGATGAGCATCTACGCGGAGTGGCAGATATGGCGGCTGAATTTGCTGCCGCTTTTGAGTCAGGTGATTGGGCAAGCGTGGCTGGGTTGTGGCACGACTTGGGTAAGTACAGTACTGAATTTCAGCAATACATCAAAAAGGTCAGCGGCTACGCAAACAGGTATGACCCAGAGGCGCATATCGAAGCACCCTGTCGTGTTGACCATTCCACGGCGGGCGCGATACACGCGGTCAAACAGTTCGATATACATGGACGCATTCTGGCTTATCTGATTGCAGGACATCACGCTGGATTGCCTGACTGGCATTCGGCAGAAACTGGTGGTAAGGCGCTATCCATCCGGTTACAGCAAAGCGAGTTGCTCGACCGCATTGCAACGCAAGCTATTCCGCAGAATCTCCTCATGCAGAGCAAGCCAGCCTCCAAGCTGTGCGGAGGCGAAAATGGTTTTCACTTGTGGGTGCGAATGCTGTTTTCCTGTTTGGTGGATGCTGATTTTCTGGATACTGAATCCTTCATGGATAAAGGAAAAAATCAGGCGCGGCAACAGTTTCCATCGCTTGTGGAAATGCTGCCAGTTTTCAACCGCGCTATGGAAGCAAAGGTTGCTCAATTGATAGTTGAGCAATCTGCCGATACACCGGTCAACCGCATACGCGCCGACGTTTTGGCACAATGCCGCAAACAGGCGGCGTTGCCGCCCGGCATGTTTTCGCTCACTGTACCCACTGGTGGCGGCAAGACACTTTCCAGCTTGGCCTTCGCGCTGGAACATGCCAAGCATCACTCCAAGGATCACGCAAAGCGGCGCGTCATCTACGCCATTCCCTACACCAGTATCATCGAGCAGACCGCCGACGTGTTTCGCGGCATCTTCGGCAAAGATGATGTAGTGGAACACCACAGCAACTTTGATGTAGACCGCGAAACCACGCGCAGTCGTTTGGCAGCAGAAAATTGGGACGCGCCACTGATCGTGACCACCAATGTCCAGTTGTTTGAATCGCTGTTCGCCGCCCGCACCAGTCGTTGCCGCAAGCTGCACAATCTCGTCAACAGTGTGATCGTGCTGGATGAGGCGCAACTGCTGCCGCCGGAGTTTTTGCAACCGATACTCGATACGCTCAACCTGCTGACTACCCAGTACGGCGTGACTGTCGTGCTTTCCACCGCCACTCAGCCAGCATTGAATACGGTCAAGAACAATTTTGGTCGTACTACACGCAAGGGGCTAAACAACGTGCGCGAAATTATCGCTGACGTTGATGGACTCTATGCCGATTTGGAACGGGTAGAGGTTCAGATACCTGCTGATTTCAATCAACCCACCGATTGGGAATCTCTCGCCGCAGAGCTTTGCCAACATGAGTCGGTGCTGGCCATCGTCAATACTCGCAAGGATTGCCGCGAGCTTTGGAAATTTATGCCCAGGGGCACATTGCACCTTTCCGCACTCCTATGTGGCGCGCACCGCTCGGTGCTTATTGCCGACATCAAGGAACGGCTCAAACGTGGCGAAGCGGTGCGTGTTATCAGCACGCAATTGGTTGAAGCCGGGGTTGATCTCGACTTCCCCGTGGTTTATCGGGCATTGGCCGGACTGGATTCTATTGCGCAGGCGGCGGGGCGCTGCAATCGCGAGGGAAGTTTGACTGGAAAGGGCAAAGTTGTGGTGTTCGTTCCGCCCAAGCCCGCGCCCAAAGGTTTGCTGCGCTTTGGTGAAGATGCCACCAAAGACGTATGGCACAAGCGGCCAGAAAAGCCGCTGGCGCGTACATTGTTCACCCGCTACTTCAATCGATTTTTGAGTATGCCCAATCTGGATGAGCATGATATTGTCGGTTCTCTCAAATGCGGAAGCGGTCTGGAAGTTCAGTTTCGCACCGCCGCCGAGAAATTCCGCCTGATAGATGACCGCGAAACGCAGGCCGTGTTTGTGCGCTACAACGCGGAGAGTAACAAGCTGATTAAGCAGTTGAATCAGATAGGGCCAAAGCGTGATTTAATGCGCAAGCTCCAACGTCATGCGGTAACGATTTATCGCCACGATTTGAAGCGTCTGATCCAGAGTGCTGACATTAAGGCAATTGAAAATTATCCTGAGCTGTATGCCCAAGTAGGCGATACGCTATACCACAAGGAAACAGGATTGTTGCTTGCCGAATCGCCGATATTGAACCCCAGCACACTTGTGCCGTGATAAACGAGGGAAAGCCATGCCAAGAAAAACCTACTGCCTGGAAGTGAGAGGCGATTTCGCCTGTTTCACCCGCCCGGAAATGAAAGTGGAACGGGTCAGCTACGATGTCATTACGCCATCTGCCGCTCGTGCCGTGTTCGAGGCCATTCTATGGAAACCGGCGATCCGTTGGGTGCCAACCAGAATCGAAGTTCTGAAGCCAATCAAATGGGTTTCGGTGCGACGCAATGAAGTTGGGTGCAAAATGTCGCCGGACTGGGAGGACGGGTTTTACATTGACGACATTAAAAATGACGGTAAGCCAAAATTCCGTCAGCAGCGCGCCGGACTGTTTTTGCACGATGTGAAATATCGGCTGTACGCACACTTTGAGATGACTGAAAGCGTTCATCGATTCAACTACCCGAACCTGTCTAATGTTATGCAAGACCCCGAGGAAGAAAAGGACAAGTACAAGCCCAATTCACCAGTCAAGTTTCTTAATATGTTTGAGCGTCGTGCTGAAAAAGGCCAATGCATCAACCAGCCATATCTCGGTTGCCGCGAGTTTGCTTGCGATGTACGGCTGATTGATAATCCAGTCAAGGAATCTGCTCTACCCATTGCGGATACACGCGAATTGGGCTGGATGCTCTACGACATGGACTACGTCAATTTATCAGACCCCGCCCCGCGCTTTTTCAATGCACATATGAAAAATGGCGTAGTAGAGATTCCAGACTGGAACAGCGAAGAGGTGCGGGGATGATACTTCAGGCGCTGAAAGGGTATTACGACCGCAAGGCGGCAGACCCAGATGCTGGAATCGCCCCGCCGGGATTTGAATGGAAAGAGATTCCCTTTGTTATCGTTTTGGATGGCGAAGGAAATCTAGTTCAAATTGAGGATACCCGAACTGGCGAGGCAAAGAAAAGGCGCGCTAAATCTTTTCTTATGCCCCAAGGTAAAAAGCGCACCAGAGGAGTGAATTCATATCGACTTTGGGATAATGCCGAATATATTTTTGGACTGGAGGGGGGGAAGGAAAAACAAAAGGCATTCATAGCTAAGCTCGACGAATATCTCTTCCTTGAAGACGATGGCCTTAACGCCATGAAACTGTTTCTGACTAATCGGCCAGTAGAACAGGCCAGTAGTAGAGCAGAGTGGAAGGAGATCGTGGAAACCAAGCCATGGCTGGCCTTTCGTATGGTGGGCGAATCGGAACTTATCTGCCAGCATCCCAAAGTTATAGGGGCAATCAAGGCTGAAGTTGAGCAAACCAGCAATCGCAAACCTATGGTATGTCTGATTACTGGAAACCTAGCACCGGCAACGCGGCTTCAGCCGCCAATCAAGGGTGTTCGGGATGCCAACACCACTGGGGCGGACATTGTTTCCTTCAATCTGCGGGCGTTTGAATCGTATGGCAAGGAGGAGCGGCAAGGTGAAAATGCGCCGATTTGCGAAACCGGCTCTTTTGCCTATACCACCGCGCTCAATCATCTGTTACGGAAAGACTCGACACAAAAAATACAGGTAGGCGATGCCTCCACGGTTTTCTGGGCCGGTACACCTGACGAGCTGGAAACAGGTTTTCTTGATCTGTTTGGAGAACCGCGCAAGGACGACCCAGACAGCAATGTGAAAGCCGTGGAGAGCCTCTATCGCAGTGTCGAGACGGGGGGATTTGTTACTGACAGCGATAAGAACCGTTTCTTTGTGTTGGGACTGGCACCCAATGCGGCGCGTATCTCTGTTCGCTTCTGGCAGACCGGCACGGTGGCGGAGTTTGCCGGGCGCATCCGGCAGCATTTCGATGACCTGAAAATAGACCGGGCATCTTACGATCCGCCCTATCTCTCGTTGTTTCGTCTGCTGGTGAGTATCGCAAAATTGGGCGAATCCAAAAACATTCCGCCTAATCTGTCAGGCGATACCATGCGGGCGATTTTGTCGGGTACGCCTTATCCCGCTACTTTGTTGCAGGCGGCTATTCGGCAGATACGCGCCGAGCAAGCGAAGAAAAACGATAAAACTGGCAAGCCATTGCCCAATGTGTCCTACGCCCGTGCCGCGCTCATTAAAGCCTTCCTCAACAGGGCATCCCGTTTCAAAAATCAACAGGAGGATATTACCGTGTCGCTTGATACTACCAATTCCAATCCAGCTTACCGTTTGGGGCGCTTGTTTTCCGTGCTTGAAAAAATCCAGGAGGATGCTGCCAAGCCAGCGAAACTGAACGCCACCATCCGTGACCGTTTTTACGGTGCGGCATCCAGCAGTCCGGTGACG
>PEUR01000068.1:9211-10863 GCA_002780675.1 Gallionellales bacterium CG03_land_8_20_14_0_80_55_15
GAATCACCACCTTGCCAAGTTGAGCGCGGGACAGAAGGTGTATTACGAAAAGATGATCGGCGAAATTGTGTCGGAACTCCGTGAGTTTCCTGCCCAATTACCACTGCCCGAACAAGGACGCTTCGCTATCGGCTATTACCATCAGCAGCGTGATTTTTACACCAAAAAGTAACCACTTTAATCAGAACAGGGAGCTTGAACCATGACTATTCAAAATCGCTATGACTTCGTTTTGTTATTTGACGTAAAAGATGGCAACCCCAACGGCGACCCGGATGCGGGGAATCTGCCGCGCATGGATGCGGAAACCGGGCGCGGGCTGGTGACGGATGTGTGTCTAAAAAGGAAGATTAGAAACTACGTTGTACTTAGGGAAAATTACAAGATACCCAACAACATTTATGTGCGTGAAAAGGCTGTTCTAGGGCGTGCGCATGTTGAAGCTTTCAAAACTCTTGGCATTGGTCTTGGCGAAGAAGCGCAATTGAAGGTCGAGTTAAAATTTGCGCAGGAATTCGAGGATGTGACACTGCCAGACGGGCTGACGCTTACTGGTGACGACGAAGATGGCTGGCTCTTGGTGTTCGCCGCAGACTTGGATAAGGCAGCGATCAAAGATTGGCTAAAGGAGGCAAAGAAGGAAAAACTGTGTTCCGCTGATATTCAAAAACTCATCGCTGAAGGGCTCAAACAAGTCAAGGCACGTCGCCCGGACTCTAGTGAGGTGGAGAAGGGACGAGTATGGATGTGCGAAAACTATTTCGACATCAGAACGTTTGGTGCCGTTATGTCACTTAAATCGGCACCCAACTGTGGTCAAGTGCGAGGGCCTGTGCAACTGACTTTTGGCCGTTCAATCGACCCTATCGTGGCACTGGAACATTCCATTACCCGCATGGCGGTAGCGACTGAAGCTGAATCTGATAAGCAGGGTGGTGATAACCGCACGATGGGTCGTAAGTTCACCGTGCCCTACGGTCTTTATGCGGCGCATGGTTTTATTTCTGCGCACCTGGCAGAACAGACAAAGTTTTCTGATGATGACCTTGAACTGTTATGGGCAGCATTGATCGAGATGTTCGAGCATGATCGTTCCGCTGCACGTGGCGAGATGACCACGCGCGGTTTGTATGTGTTCAAGCATGACTCAAAGCTCGGAAATGCCCGTGCCTACAGTTTGTTCGAGCGTATTCAGCCCAAACTCAAAGAAGGCGTTGTCGTGGCGCGTGATTTCTCGGACTATATGGTTTCCGTGAACAAGGAGGCATTGCCATCTGGTGTAACCCTTGAAGTTAAAGTTGAATAGTGAAAGGAGTTTTTATGTCAGATATATCCGTTTTAAAACGCAATCCCTTAGCCGTCGATACCGAGCCTACTGATGAAGAGTTATCTAAAGTGATGAGCGAAGCGCGGGATGTGGCGATGGCGCGCAAGCTGGAATCGGATAACTGGATGCGCAGCAAGCTGGCTGAGGCGGTGAATGATGCGCGTGCAAGAGATTTGACCCTTGCACCATGATGCCCACTGAGCAGCCGCGATTATTGCTGGTCGCCGGACCAAACGGTGCGGGAAAAACCACGGTGACCGAGCGCGGACTGGCGCATGAGTGGTTTGCGGGCTGTGAATATATCAACCCGGATTTCATCGCACGC
>PEUR01000219.1:0-7381 GCA_002780675.1 Gallionellales bacterium CG03_land_8_20_14_0_80_55_15
CCACAAGATTTTTCTGCGCTGACAGGCGTTCTTGCCCCGTCCCTGCGCCTGTCTTCCCCCGCCCCGTTGCAGACTGACTACGCCGGGATGGCGCGCGCCCTCGACGCGATTCCTGATGCGGCGATGGTCCGGGTTGCCGGTCCGGCAGTGTCGGTTGGCAGGCTGGGCAACAAGATTGCCGAGGCGACGGGGGCAAATACCCTCGCGGTCATTTATCCCGACATCGGTGAGCCTTATCGCAGCGTATTCGCGCAAATTGTCAGCGGCATAGATGACAAGAGCCGTGGCCGTGTCAGCCATTTTGCGGTGGGGGCAAACGCGGATGTCGGCGAGTTGAATAACACCCTGCGCCGCCAGGATACGCGGGTGGTGATCGCGCTGGGCAGGCAGGGCGCAAAAGTCGCCTCCGCGCTGGATGGCAGTATTCGCGTGGTGGTGGGTGGGGTGTTGATGGGGCAGGAAAACAAAGCGCGTAATTTGCAGGTCAACGTTCTGTCGCCGGATCCTGCGTTGCTGTTTCGCCGTCTGAAGGACTTGATGCCCGGCGTAAGCCGCATATTCGCTGTGTACGACCCGCGCCAGAATACCTGGATGATGCGTCTGGCGAGAGAGGCCGCGCGTGCCCAGGGGCTGGAATTCGCGGCCTTTGAGGCGCAGGACCTGCGCAGCGCGACGAATGCTTATCGCAAAATACTGGGCGACGCAAACAGTAGCCGGGATGCGTTGTGGTTACCCCAGGATTCCACTACGGTAGAAGAAGGAACGATCTTGCCGATGGTATTGCAGGCTTCATGGGATCGTAATCTGGCGGTATTTTCCAGCAGCTTCGGACATGTAAAACGTGGCGCGCTGTTTTCGCTGTATCCCGACAATGTCGAATTGGGTCGCCAGCTTGCCGGATATGCACTCGGCTTGCAGGCTGGAAACAAGCCACCTGGCATGTTGCCTTTGCGCGCGGTGTTGATGGCCGTCAACCTGCGCATGGCCAGGCATCTCGATGCCAATATCAGCCGTCCGCAAAATTTTGACATGACGTTCCCCGCGCCCTGAGGCGCGACTATCATGAAGAATAAAATAACGGCATTTTTTCAAAGGTTTACTTTCCAGCGCCAGATTGGTTTCGCGATTACGCTGGGTATTCTCCTGCTGGCATTGTTTTCTTCCCTGGTTGGCTCGTGGCAGGGCAATAAGCGGGTGCGTGAAAACCTGATAGACCAGGGGCAACACATCACCGAGAATCTGGCTCGGCAAAGTTCCCTGGCGCTGATTTATGATTCTCCCGACAACGTCGCCGAGGCGGTGAATGCCACCATGGCTTTCCCGGGCGTGGTCGGTGTCGAAATACGCAACGCCAACGGGCGCGTGTTGTTGACGCGCGGCAAGGCGGAACTTGCCGAAATGAATGAACCGCTCAGCAAGGCGTTGCAGGCCGTCACGATGTTGAATACAGAAAACAGTAAGGCCTGGCATTTCGTCGCGCCGGTTTATTCAAAACCAGCCGAAGCCTCACCGTTCGGCGAAGCTGCAACGCCCGAGTTTCTCGGCAATGTCTCGGTGGTGATGAGCAAGGCGGCGCTGGACAAAATGACTTCTGATATTTTTGTTTCCAATCTGACCACCTCATTTTCTTTCGCGTTACTGTTTCTGTTGCTGATCCGCATTCTTACCCGCAACATGGCGCGGCCACTCAACCGCTTGTCACTCAGCATGGGGCGCGCTCAGCGGGGTGACTTACAGGCGCGCGCCGAACCGGGCGGACCGAAAGACATCGCCGCTCTGGCGCACTCGTTTAACAGCATGATGGCGGTACGCGAAGAACACGAAGCAGCCTTGCGTATTGCCGCCATTGCCTTTGAAATCAATGAAGGCATGATGGTGACCGACGAGCATTCGGTGATAATGCGGGTCAATCAGGCCTTTACCCGGTTGACCGGCTACCGCGCCGAGGAAGTGATCGGCAGCAATCCGGCGCGGCTTCAGTCCGGTCGTCACGACACTGCCTTCTATCAAGATATGTGGGATAGCCTGCGGCACAACCATCATTGGCAGGGTGAAATCTGGAACCGGCGTAAAAATGGGGAAATTTTCCCGGCATGGCTGAACATTTCTGTCGTCATCGGCGCCGATGGAAACATCACTAATTATATTGGTTCGTTTATAGACATCGCCGAACGAAAACAGGCTGAAAATGAAATCCATAATCTGGCCTTTTATGACCCGCTAAGCCATCTACCCAACCGGCGCTTGTTGCTCAATAATCTGCAACATGCCATCGCGGTCAGTGCGCGTAACCGCACTGGCGGCGCACTGTTGTTCCTGGACATGGACAACTTCAAGACGCTGAACGACACCCAGGGTCACAATATTGGCGACTTGCTGCTGATCGAAGTGGCCAAACGCCTGCGTGACTGTATGCGTGAGGGCGACACCGTGTCGCGTTTCGGCGGGGATGAGTTCGTGCTATTGCTGGAAGGCTTGAACGAGGAAAAAGCATTTGCCGCGATGCAGGCGCGCGGCGTGGCGGAGAAAATACTCGACGCACTCAGCCAGCCCTACCTCCTCGAAGGAAGGGAATTCCACAGTTCATCGAGCATAGGCATTACCTTGTTTGCCAATTACAGCGGAAAACTCGACGAGTTGCTAAAACACGCCGACACGGCCATGTACGAAGCGAAAAAATCCGGTCGCAATACCATGCGTTTCTTCGACCCTTTAATGCAGCAGGAATTGGAAGTGCGCGCCGAGATGGAAGACGGATTACGGACGGCACTGCGCAAACAGGAATTCCGGCTTTATTACCAGATGCAGGTCAATTACGCCGGACACATTATCGGTGCCGAGGTGTTGTTACGCTGGATTCATCCGCAACGTGGGCTGATCTCGCCGCTGCAATTTATCCCGCTGGCGGAAGAAACAGGCCATATTCTGCCGATCGGACGATGGGTGCTGGAAAGCGCCTGCCAGCAAATAAAAGCATGGGAAAACGATCCCGACACCCGCGACTTGCAGCTTGCCGTCAACGTCAGCGGACGACAATTCCGCCAGACAGATTTTGTCGCACAAGTGATCGAAGTGATCAGGCAAACCGCTATCAACCCGTTGCGCCTCAAACTGGAAATGACGGAAAGCATCGTCCTGCACAATATTGACGACACCATCGCCAAAATGCTGGCATTGAAACAAGCGGGGGTGCGCTTCTCCCTGGACGATTTCGGCACGGGTTATTCGTCGCTGTCTTATCTGACCCAGCTGCCGCTCGATCAACTGAAAATTGATCAGTCTTTCGTGCGCAACATAGGCACAAAATCTGCCGATGCGGTGATTATTCGCACCATTATCGGTATGTCGAATAATCTCGGCATGGAAGTCATTGCCGAAGGGGTAGAAACAGACGAACAATGCGACTTTCTCGCGGAAGCCGGATGTTTGAGCTATCAGGGATACTTGTTCGGCAAACCGATGCCAGTTGAACAATTTGAGGAATCGCTGAAAAAAAACTGATGTTGCATCGTTTTTCAGTAATGCCCAGCATCATCTGATCATTTTGTTAAAAAGGAGTTGCCATGAAGGAAATGGAACAGATTGAGCTGGAAGCATACCGCAGTGAAATGACTGCGGATATGAACGATCTGGTTGAAAAATATCGCAGAATTTTCGGTTGGGATATTCCTGAAATTGACCAACGCGCCGCCGACAAGCTGATTTTTGCTGCCATGCACAAGGCGCTGGATGACATGTCCGCCTTGAAATGACTTGAGCGTCTGTCAGAACACGCGGAAAAAGCCGCATGTAATGAGAGATTCTCAGCGGATGGTTTTCCAGCGTTTCAACAACAGGGCATTGCTGACGACGGTTACGGAGCTCAAGGCCATTGCTGCACCGGCTATCACCGGGTTGAGCATCCCGGCTGCGGCGAGCGGGATGCCCAGCACGTTGTAGGCAAAGGCAAAAAACAAATTTTGGCGAATTTTTCTGAGCGTTGCGCGTGACAGGGAAACTGCGTCCACCACGCTCAAAAGGTCGCTCTGCATCAAGGTAATGTCGGCGGCTTCGATGGCGATGTCGCTGCCGCTCTTCATGGCGAAGCTGACATCGGCGGCAGCCAGCGCGGGCGCATCGTTGATGCCGTCGCCCGCCATGCCCACCATTACGTCCCCGATCTTGAACGATTCCACTTGCGCCGCCTTGTCCTGCGGCAACACTTCGGCGCGAAACTCGGTGATACCTGCCTGACGGGCGATAGCTTCTGCGGTGGCCTGGTTGTCGCCGCTGAGCATCACCACGCGTATGCCCAAGTCCGTCAGTTTTGCTACCGCAGCGCGGCTGCCGGGGCGCAGTTGATCGGCAATCGCAATACAGCCCAACAGCGCGTTCGCGCGTGCGATTACGATCACCGTCTTGCCTTGCTGCTGCAAGCGCAATATCGCTTGTTCGGCTATCGTCACGCCTTGCTGGCGGGAAAAGGTGGGTGAACCCAGCAAATAATCCCGTCCTTCCATTTCTGCCCGTAGCCCAAATCCCGGAATTTCCCTGAGGTTGGACGTTTGTTTTAATCCAGATTGCCCCCTCGCCAAAATGCACCCATCCCCACCCAGACCCTCCCCCTGAAGGGGAGATGGTGCAGCATTTGCCGATGAATCTGCTTTTGCAACTTCTTGATTATTAAAGAATTCAATCAATGATCGCGATAATGGATGAGTAGAACCTTGCGCCAGAGAAGCCGCTATTTTCAGTAACCCGACTTCACTCACACCTGATACTGGCAAGATGTCAGTGACAACCGGACGGCCTTCAGTCAGCGTGCCGGTTTTGTCCACTACCAGTACCGAGAGTTGGTGAGCACGTTCCAGCGCGTTGGCATCCTTGATCAAAATACCTGCTTGCGCGGCACGTCCGGTGGCGACCACCAGCGCGGTTGGCGTGGCCAGTCCCAGCGCACAGGGGCAGGAGATAACCAGCACCGCCACGGCATTGATCAGCGCCGCGCTAAATCCGCTGCCCATCATCCACCACACCACAAAAGTCAGCAGGGCAATGCTCACGACGGCTGGGACAAACAGGGCGGAAATGCGGTCGGCCAGTTTTTGTATCTCGGCCTTCGAGCCTTGCGCCTGCTCGACCAGCCGGATGATGGCGGCGAGTTGGGTATGCGAACCCACTGCCAGCGCGCGGCATTTCAGCAGGCTGTGCTGATTGATCGTGGCGGCATACACCTTGTCATCAGGCTGTTTTTCTTGCGGCAGACTCTCGCCCGTGAGCATGGCTTCATCCACGCTGGATGAACCTGTCAGCACTACGCCATCCACCGGCACGCTTTCACCGGGGCGTACCCAAAACACGTCGTCCGCTTGCATCTGTTCGGCCTCAATATCCTGCATCACACCCTCGCGCTCGACATGAGCCAGCCTGGGTTGCAGGTTGATCAGCGCTTCCAGCGCGCTGGAAGCGCGCCCCTTGGCCCGCGCTTCCAGCAGTTTGCCTAGCAATACCAGGGTAATCAGCGTGGCACTTGCTTCAAAGTAGATCGGCTGATCCAGATTGAACAGCAAGACTGCGCAACTCATCAAATAGGCGGCACTCGTTCCCAGCGCGACCAGCACATCCATGTTCGCGCCACCGTTCTTCAGACTGCTCCATGCGCCGGAATAAAAACGCCAGCCTATCCAGAATTGCACGGGGGTGGCGAGTAAAAATTGCAGCCAGCCCGGCAACATGAAATGCTGACCTGTAAACATCAGCAGCATTTCCAACAGCAACGGGGCAGTGAGCAAAGCCGAAATAATGAATTGTCTTTGCTCTTGGCGCAATGCGGAAGCACGCGCCTGTTTCTCGGCGGCAAAATCGCGCAATGGGTGGGCATCAAAGCCCGCGCCCTGAATGGCTACGATCAGACCGGCAAGGCTTATCGTGTCAGGGTTATAAGCAATATTTGCCTTTTCGGTGGCGATGCTCACGGAGGCCGCGACTCCCGGCAGTTGATTGAGGACTTTTTCCAGACGTGCCGAGCAGGAACCGCAGTGCATCCCGGTCACTTGCAGGGTGGTGGTTTGTTGGCGGGGCTTGCTGAAACCGGATTTGCTGGAGTTTTTCATGCGCCGATTATAAGCGTTCTCGGCACTATCCGATTTGCTTGTATCGGTTGCCTGGACGGGTTCAGGGCATCATTTTCGGGTTCAGGACATCATTTTGTGGAATAGGGCGAGCGCAACACCGGTGACCAGAATCGCGAAGGTTTGTTGCAGTCGTGCGGCAGGTATGACTTCAACAAACTGTCTGCCCAGCAGCATACCGCCTACCGCCCCGCCAATGAACAGCAAGGATAGTCTGGACACTTCCAGATGACCCGCCATGAATGCCGTGATAACCGCGCCGCCGGAAATCAGCGTGATGACCATCAAGGAGGTGGCAACGATGCCATTCATCGAGATATTGCTGCATCTCAACAGGGCAGGCACAACAATAAAACCGCCACCTACGCCGAGCAGTCCGGTCGCCATCCCGGATATAACACCTATCAGACTGAGTTTGAGAAACGCTTCTACATTCCAGTCTATGCGTCCTGTTTTGGTGTTGATGACGCAAGTTTTGGAACGGCTGGTCGTTGCTGCCCCTCCGCCCGATGCGCGGCGGGCAGCCGTCAGAAACAAGCGTGCCGCAACGATTAGCATGATGCAGGCGAACAGGCCGATCAACCCGCGTTCCGGCAGGACGTGCGCCAGACGCTGACCGAACGGAGCGACCAATATTCCCACGGCTGAAATCAACAGGGCGGCGCGGACTCTGACATAGCCCTTCAGTAGCCCGCCCATCATGCCAGTCGCCGCAGCGCTGGCAACGGTCAGCAGCGCGATGGGGGAGGCTTGAACCATGGTGAACCCCAGCCCCAGGGTCAGGGCTGGCACGGCCAGAATTCCGCCACCCGCACCGGTCAGCGCGAGAATCACGCCGACCAGTGCGCCTGAATACAGGGCGACCAAGGTCATATCAGGCTTATTTCAAGCGTCAAAGCGGGCGTTTGATGCTTAACGCGCCGCGTATCTGACCCTCGCTATAACCGGTCGCTTGATCATGCGGATAATCGGTTTTCAGACGCGCTTGTACATTTTCAGGGATTTGTTCGCCGTGGCACGCAAGGCAGCCGGGTTGCAGGGCGATAGCTTTCAGATAGCGAAATGATTTTCCGGCGGGCTCTTGCACGATTTCGGCAATTTCCAGGGTTTCCGGCTTTTCACTCTGCGCGGCGCGTTTTGCAAAGCGCTGAAGCTGTTTTTGTTCCCATGCGTCAGCTGTACCGAGCAGCGGGTTACGCACTTTCAGGCTGACGCGAGTGATTTTCCATCCGGTCTGGCGGGATGCGTTTCCGGTCATTTGTGGCGCAATG
>PEUR01000219.1:7456-9965 GCA_002780675.1 Gallionellales bacterium CG03_land_8_20_14_0_80_55_15
AAAAAGGGCATCGCCACGGCGCGACTTTCATCTGTGTACTGAGTTAACTCAGCAGCGTGGGAAGTGGCGATGCTCAATGCAAAAATTGTTGATAACAATATGATTTTATTCATTTTTTTACTTATTAAAGAAAAAACGCCCGAAATTTTCCGGGCGTTTTCAAAAAGCGGCAGTCTTACTTTTTCATCGGGCAAGTGTTGAGTCCCAGAATCGAATAAAGCGGACAGATGCCGAGCGCGCCAGTCAGCAAGGGGACAATGCCGATCCAGCCCCATGCGCCGATGTTGCCTGATAAAGTCAGGCCGATCAATGCCAGTCCTGCAATCACGCGCAGTGCGCGATCCAGGGTTCCTTCGTTGCTTTTCATGGTGAACTCCTGATGGGTTATTGAAGTTCGCAGGATAGGGCATTCGGGCGGGCTTGTCTGTGACAATAATCACACAAGCCTCAAAATGTGGAGAATTTTTTCAGTGCAGCGACATCGGTGACGGTGATTTGTTCGCGTCCCAGTGTTAGCCAGCCTTGTTCGGCAAAGCCCTTGAGCAAGCGGCTGACCATCTCGCGCGCGCTGCCGAGTTCATCGGCGAGTGCCTGATGGGTGGCGTGCAGGGGGATGGGTCTGGCAATCAACAGCGCGGCAAGACGCCGATCGAGCTTTTGAAAAGCCACCGCCGTGACCAGTTCCATCAGATCGGTGAGGCGCTCGGTAAACAGTTGAAACACATAGCGGCGGAACGCCTCATGACTGCCCAGCAGCCGATGGAAAAGGGTGGCGGGCAACATGACCATTTCCAGCGGCGCTTCGACAATGCCGCGCGCCTGATAGGGAGTGTGACCCAACAGGCAACTGCTGGTGAGGATGCAGCTTTCGCCCGGCAATACGCGATACAGTTGCAGCTCGCGGCCATTGGCGGCGGATTTAATGACGCGCAAGCTGCCGGACAACAACAGCGGAAAGCCCTGGCAAGGCTGGTTTTCGTCGAATATCACCGTGCCTGCCTGAAACTGCATTTGCTTTGCCGTTGCCAATATCGCCTCCAGCTCGGCGGCGGGCAGTTCCCCGAGCATCGGGTAAAGTGGCAACAGGCGGGAACGGGTGTCGTTATCAATCATCATCACAATCCGGCGCTATTCCGGGCGGCGACGAACGAGCGATGCAGAAACAGTGCAAGGCAAGGAGTGAGTGAGGAAGCCAACGCAGTTTCACCGATGAAATAAAGTGGGATTATTCTGGACGCATCTGCGGGAACAGGATGACATCGCGGATGCTGGCACAGTCGGTCAGCATCATGATCAGTCGGTCTATACCGATACCTTCGCCTGCGGTCGGCGGCAGGCCGTATTCCAGCGCGCGCACATAGTCGGCATCCTTGAACATGGCTTCTTCGTCGCCCGCATCCTTGGCCGCGACCTGCGCGTCGAAGCGCCTTTCCTGATCTTCGGCATCGTTCAGTTCAGAGAAGCCATTGGCCAGTTCACGCCCCAGCACGAACAGCTCGAAACGTTCGGTAATCGCCGGATTGGCATCGCTGCTGCGCGCCAGCGGCGAGACTTCGACCGGATAGTCAACGATGAAGGTCGGCTCAAACAGCAGCGTTTCGGACAGTTCTTCAAACAGGGACAGTTGCAGGCCGCCCAGACAATCCTTGGGGTTGTGTTTGGCCTTCAAATCCTGCAACTCGGCCAGCACGAAATCGCGGTCAGCCAGTTGCGCATCGGTAAATTGCGGATGATATTTCTGGATCGCCTGCACCATGGTCAAACGGTGGAAAGGCCGCGCCAGATCGAGTTCCTTGCCCTGATAGCTGATTTTCGTCGAGCCCAGCACTTTTTGCGTCACTTCGCGCAGCAATCTTTCGGTGAAGTCCATCAGGTACTTGTAATCGCGGTAGGCTTCGTAAAATTCCAGCATGGTAAATTCTGGATTGTGGCGCGTGGAAAGCCCTTCGTTGCGGAAGTTACGGTTGATTTCAAAGACTTTTTCAAATCCGCCCACCACCAGACGCTTGAGATACAGCTCCGGTGCGATGCGCAGAAACATCTGCATGTCCAGCGCGTTGTGGTGGGTGACGAAAGGCTTGGCCGATGCGCCGCCGGGGATGGCGTGCATCATCGGCGTTTCCACTTCCAGATAACCTTCATTGATAAAAAATTCGCGGATTGCCTGAATGATTTGGGTGCGCTTGACGAACACGTTGCGCGCATCCTGATTGGTGATGAGATCGAGGTAACGCTGGCGATATTTTTGTTCCTGATCGGCAAGACCGTGGAATTTTTCCGGCAGCGGGCGCAGCGATTTGGTCAGCAGGCGCACCTGGGTGACGCGCACGGACAGCTCGCCTGTTTTGGTTTTGAACAACACGCCGACCGCGCCAAGAATGTCGCCCATGTCGTAGTGTTTGAATGCAGCGTGCATTTCCTCGCCGGTGTCGTTATTGCTGATGAACAACTGGATGCGCCCGCTCATATCCTGCAAGGTGGCAAAACTGGCCTTGCCCATGACGCGTTT
>PEUR01000015.1 GCA_002780675.1 Gallionellales bacterium CG03_land_8_20_14_0_80_55_15
GGCGGCGCAATTTCAGAATGGCAGTTTTGCGACTATCTATTTGAGTCCAAAGGATTATCACCGCATCCACATGCCTTGCGACGGGCGATTGACGCGGATGATTTATGTGCCGGGCGAGTTGTTTTCGGTGAATCCGGTGACCGCGCGCGGCGTGCCGGGTTTGTTTGCCCGCAACGAGCGCGTGGTGTGCGTGTTCGATACGGCGCAGGGTGAGTTTGTGCTGACGCTGGTCGGTGCGACCATCGTCGGCAGCATGGCGACGGTTTGGCATGGCGTGGTCAATCCGCCGCGCACGGGGGAGGTGCGCGAATGGCGCTATGACGAGCAGCAAATAAGTTTGAAAAAAGGCGACGAAATGGGGCGTTTTTTGCTCGGTTCAACGGTGGTGATGCTGTTCCAGAAAGACGCGCTGCAATTTAACTCGCAATGGTGTCCCGCGTTGCCGGTACGCATGGGTGAGGTGATGGGGAATTCTAACGGGCATGGCAGAGGCCACCCCTGATAATGAAACACGCCATGCCCGTCCCTCACCCCCGTCCCCCCTCTCCCAGAGGGCGAGGGGTACGATTCGTCGCTGCGCGTGTTTCACGTTAATGTGGAATGAGCGATATGCGGGTGAAGGCTACCTTTTTGGCACTGCGCCGAATGCGTTTTTGGCATCGAATGCCGCGCGACTGAAACCCGGCATGAGCTGTCTGGCGGTGGCCGACGGCGAGGGGCGCAACGGCGTGTGGCTGGCGGAGCAGGGCTTGCGGGTGGTGTCGGTGGATAGTTCCAGCGTGGCGGTCGAAAAAGCCAAAGCGCTGGCAGAACAACGCGGCGTGAAGCTCGATTGCCAGCTGGCCGATTTGACCGAATGGCTCTGGCCGGAAGGCGGGTTCGATGTGGTGGCGGCAATTTTTATCCAGTTCGTCGGCGCGGCGGGGCGCGCGCAACAGTTCGCCAACTTGAAACGCTGCCTCAAGCCCGGCGGGCTGCTGTTGTTACAGGGCTACACGCCGCGCCAACTGGAATACCGAACCGGCGGACCTTCGCAAGTCGAAAATCTATACACCGCAGCCCTGTTGCGCGAGGCGTTTGCCGATATGGAAATGCTGCATCTCGTGGAACACGACGATGAAATCTGCGAAGGCGCGGGGCATTGCGGCAAGTCGGCGCTGATTGACCTGGTGGCGCGCAAGAATATTTTATAAGTTATTGAATAATAATGTTTTTTTAAACGAATGATGATGCGAAATAAAGGCTTGTGGATCAAGGTTGGACTGCTGGTGCTGGTGGGGGTGTTGCTGTGGCAGGGGGCGGCGGCAAAAAAAGTCACGCCCCAGCCCGTGCCGACCAGCAAAGCGGCGTTGACGGTGACCACCACCACCTTGCAGCCCGCGCACTGGATGCAGAATTTGACCGCCAACGGCAGCGTTGTGGCATGGCAGGAGGCGGTCATCGGTGCGGAAGTGACGGGCGTGCGCATCAAGGAATTGCGGGCGAACGTGGGCGATAAGGTTATAAAAGATCAGGTGCTGGCGACGCTGGCCAACGATACGATGCAGGCCAGTGAAGCGGAAGCGATGGCGGCATTGCACGAAAGCGAGGCCGTGCTGGCGGAGGCCAGCGCCAACGCCGAGCGCACCCGCAAGCTGGCCGCTGCCGGTTTTGTCAGCGCCCAGCAACGCGATCAGGCATTGACCAACGAACAGTCAGCTTTTGCCCGCCTGGAAGTCCAGCGTGCGCGCCATCAAGCCAGTGCCTTGCGGCTGGCACAGCAGCACATTACCGCGCCGGACGAGGGCGTGATTTCGGCGCGCAATGCCACCGTCGGCACGCTTACCCAGTCGGGAGCCGAGCTGTTCCGGTTGATTCGTCAGGGCAGGCTGGAATGGCACGCGGAGCTGACGGCAGACGAATTGGGCTTGATCCGCAAGGGCATGAAGGTCGAGCTGATTGCCGCGCAGGGAAAAGTGGTGCAGGGCGTGGTCAGCGCGTTGTCTCCTTCCCTCAACCCACAGACGCGCTACGGTCAGGCGCGGGTTAGCTTGCCTGCTGACTCCGGTTTGATTGCCGGGATGTTCGCGCGCGGCAGTTTTCAGTTGGGCGATCAGGCTAAGTCCGTATCGGTGTTGCCGCAATCCGCCGTGATGTTGCGCGATGGGGCGGGCTATGTGTTTGTGGTAGAGGCAAATTCGCAGGTCAAGGAACGCAAAATCGCCATAGGTCGTCGTTACGGTGAACAGATCGAAGTGCAAAGCGGTCTGGAAGCGGGTGTGCCGGTCGTGGCCTCGGGTGTGGCATTTCTGGTGGCAGGCGACCGGGTGCGGGTGACAGATGCCCCTCATCCCAACCGCAATACTCCCCCTCATCCCAACCTTCCCCCGCCTGCGGGGGAAGGGGCGAACGGCTCGCTGCGCGAGGATTCAGTTCGATGAACGTTTCTGCCTGGGCTATCAAGAACCCGATTCCGGCGGTACTCGCCTTTGTGATGTTGACTTTTCTGGGGGTCATGGCCTTCAAGGACATGAAAATCCAGATGTTCCCGGACATTGATCTGCCGATGGTGACGGTCGCCGCTTCCCTGCCGGGCGCATCGCCCGACCAGATGGAAACCGAGGTGGCGCGCAAGATCGAAAATGCGCTGGCCAGCGCGCAGGGCTTGAAACACCTGTACGCGCAGGTCAAGGAAGGCAGCGTGATTGTCTCCGCCGAGTTTCGCCTGGAACGCGATTCGCGTCTGGCGCTGGAAGATGTGCGCTCGGCCATGGCACGCCTGCGCGGCGATCTGCCGCGCGAAATGCTCGATCCGGTGGTCAACAAGGTGGAGATTTCCGGCAAGCCCATTCTGACCTACACGCTGGCCGCGCCGAACATGAGCGAAGAAGCGCTGTCCTGGTATGTGGACAACCACATAAGCAAGCTGCTGCTCGGCGTGAAGGGCGTGGGCGCTGTCAATCGGGTGGGCGGCGTGACGCGCCAGATTCGCGTCGAGATTGATCCGCTCAAGCTGTTGGCGCTAAATGTTTCGGCAGCCGAAATTTCCACTCAAGTTCGCCAGATTCAGCAGGAAGCGCCGGGCGGACGCGCGGCGCTGGGCGGCATGGAACAAGCTGTGCGCACGGTGGCGACGGTGAAGTCTGCCGAGCAATTGGGACAGATGGAAATCAGCCTCAAGGATGGTCGCCGGGTGCGCCTCGATCAGCTCGCCACCGTCAGCGATGCGGTGGCCGAACGGCGTTCCGCCGCACTCCACGATGGCCTGCCGGTGGTGGGCTTCGAGGTGGTGCGTTCGCTGGGTGCGGGCGATGTGGAAGTCGCCCGAGGCGTTACGCAAGCCCTTGATAAATTGAAGAAAGAACGCCCGGAATACACCGTTGAGCGCGTGTTCAATAGCGTGGATGCGGTCTATGAGACTTTTCGGGGCTCGATGGATTTGCTGCTGGAAGGCGCACTGCTGGCGGTGATTGTGGTGATCTTTT
>PEUR01000026.1 GCA_002780675.1 Gallionellales bacterium CG03_land_8_20_14_0_80_55_15
AACCGGCCAAAGCCAGCGGCAACAGCGCCATCAATATGGCGTGATGGAGAATACTTTTTTTGGATTTACAGGTGTCTGACATGATGCCTCCCAGGATTGGTGAATTAACAATTGTGGTTTGGAAGCTTTGGGATGGAGCATGGTTTATTTCCTCCCCAATTGCTGTTTTGCTACATCGTGAGAAGGCAGCGCATTTCACCCAGTCACTGGTTCGCACCATAATGGTTTTATCTGCCGATGTGTATATGCCAAACGGTCTATATCTTTTGGCCTGGTCGAGCCAACAAAAATTGTTAAACAGACTTAACAATGAACGCCTGGTATTTGAATTTTTTGATAAAAATCATATTGTTACGGTTTTTGTTCGCTCAGCGGCAAGGCTGGCGGCCGGAACGAGTGAAATCCAATGAAAGCAATGACGCGTGAATTATTGCCGGACGGCTTACGACTTACGACTTACGACTATCTTCCGGCAAACACCTTGCTATAATGCGCCGCATGAAGAAACCTCTCTCAGTTGCGCCGCGTGCGCTGGAACTTGGCCGCCAGGTTCTGGATATTGAAGCCGCCGCCGTGCGCGCACTCAGCATTCGTTTGGATGATACTTTTGTCGCAGCGCTAGATGTGATCCTGCGCTGCGATGGGCGCGTGATCGTCAGCGGCATGGGCAAGTCTGGTCATATTGCCCGCAAGATAGCCGCCACCATGTCCAGTACCGGTACGCCTGCTTATTTTGTGCATCCGGGTGAGGCCAGTCACGGTGATCTGGGTATGGTGGCGGGCGAGGATGTGTTCATCGCCTTGTCTTATTCCGGCGAAAGCCAGGAGCTGATGGCGATTGTGCCTATCGTCAAGCGACTGGGGGCGAAGCTGATCAGCATGACGGGCAACCCTGCTTCCAGTCTGGCGAAAGTATCCGACGTTCATCTCAATGCGGCGGTGGACAAAGAGGCTTGCCCGATGGGGCTGGCTCCGACGGCGAGTACCACCGCCTCGCTGGCGTTGGGCGATGCCCTGGCGGTGGCGCTGCTGGATGCCAAGGGGTTCAATGCGGAGAATTTTGCCCGTTCTCATCCGGGCGGTAGTCTGGGGCGGCGTTTGCTGACGCTGGTTGGCGACTTGATGCGTGTCGGGGAACGTATCCCCAAGGTGCGCGAAGATGCGATGTTGGGCGCGGCACTGATGGAGATGTCGCGCAAAGGCGTAGGGATGACTGCGATTGTGGATGAAAATGACACCGTGCTGGGTATTTATACTGACGGCGATTTGCGTCGCACGCTGGAAAAAAAGCTGGATTTCAGTGCCACGCCAGTGCGCGGTGTAATGTCCGCCAACCCGCATTGCATCGGTCCCGACAGTTTGGCTGCCGAGGCGGTGCAGTTGATGGAGCAATACAATATCAATCAGATGCTGGTGGTGAATGGGCAACATCAATTGGTCGGGGCGTTGAGTATGCACGACTTGCTGCACGCCAAAGTCATTTGAGCTGTGCATTTCCAACTAACGGGCATGGAAAAGTAACCACCCCTGATGATGAAACTCTCCATGTCCGTTCCCTCACCCCCGTCCCCCCTCTCCCAGAGGGAGAGGGGTACAGTTCGTCGCTGCGCGAGTTTCACGTTAATGAACAACTAACGATTTTCAGGAGAAAACTATGTTTTTGAGTCGCGTTAAATTGATTCGCCTGGTGGCTTTTGATGTGGATGGGGTGATGACGGACGGGGGCTTGTATCTGTCCGATTCGGGTGAGGAATTCAAGCGCTTCAATTCGCTGGATGGGCACGGCATCAAGATGTTGCGCGCCAGCGGCGTGGAGGTTGCCATTATTACCGGGCGCACCTCGACTTGTGTGACTAAACGCGCCGAAAATCTGGGCATTACGCATGTTTACCAGGGAGTGGAGCGCAAGCTCGACGCGATGGTTGATTTGCTCAATCAACTCAACCTGTCGCGCGACTGCGCCGCTTATATGGGCGATGATGTGGTTGACTTGTGTGTGATGCGCCATGTCGGGCTGTCTATCAGCGTACCCGAATCCCCCCAGTTAGTGCGCGAGCATTCCAATTATGTGACCCGTCGCAGCGGCGGACACGGCGCGGTACGCGAGGCGTGCGAACTGATTATGTCGGTACAGGGAACGCTCCAGGCGCAACTGGCTCCCTATCTGGAATGATGCTCCCAAGATGATTCGCCCCAATGATTCGTAAGTCACGTTTACGTTACTGGTTACCCTTGTTGCCGCTCATCGCTCTGCTGGCCTTCGTCTATTGGCTGGATTTGCAAGTTCGTCAGGAGGGGGCGGCAGCCACTAATCGGCATCATGATCCTGATGTGATGGTGGATAATTTTAATGCCACGACCCTGGATGACCAGGGCGTGCCTCGCCTCTTTATGCAGGCGCGGCAGTTGCGCCACTACCCTGATAATGACAGCACCGAGCTTGACATGCCGCATTTGACCCTGCGCAGTACCGAGCGCCCCGATGTGTTGATGAGTGCGCAGCGCGGTGAAGTTTCCAGCAAGGGCGATGTCGTGATTATGCGTGATGAAGTGAAGGTGGATCGCAAGGCAAGCGCGAGTTTGGCAGCCCTCGCCATGCGTAGCGAATATCTGCGCGTGTTGCCGAACCGCGATCTGGCCGATACCGATCAGGCCGTTACCCTTTTCAGTGAAGGAAATACTGTGCACGCGATTGGCCTTGAAATGGACAATAACGCGCATACCTTGAAACTGCTCTCTCATGTTAGAAGTGAACATTTAGCCAATGCGAAATAAACTGTTGTTGTTGATTCTCCTGCTGTTAGGCAGCCCGGTCAGCCATGCGGAACGCGCCGATCGCGAACAGCCTGTCAATATTGAAGCCGATCGGGTGCTGATAGACAATGCCAAACAAATCAGTACCTTCGAGGGTCGGGTACAAATGACTCAGGGTACGATGGTGATACGCGGCGACAAGGTTGTTGTGGTGCAGGACAAGGACGGTTTCCAGCATGGCACGGTATATGGGCACACTGCCAGTTTCAGGCAAAAGCGTGAGGGGCTAAACGAATATGTGGAAGGGTATGCCGAACGTATCGAATATGACATGCGTTCCGACCTCGTTGATTTTTATGTGCAGGCACGGGTCAAGCGTTCGCAGGATGATGTGCGTGGCGAACATATTACCTATAACACCAAGACTGAAATTTTTCAGGCAGATGGCGGTAAGGCAGCTTCTAGTGGCGCTGCGCCTTCACGCGTCCGTGCGGTGTTGCACCCAAAGCCAAAAACGGCTGACCAGGGGGCAGGCGATGCGCCAGTGTCCGAGCCGGGAAATACCCCGTCGGCGGTAAAGCGAAAATGAGCGAGTTGCGTGCGGTCGCACTGAAGAAAAGTTACGGTTTGAATACCGTGGTGCATGACGCTTCGTTATCGGTTCAAAGCGGTGAGGTGGTTGGTTTGCTGGGTCCCAATGGGGCTGGGAAAACCACCTCGTTTTATATGATCGTTGGTTTGGTCTCTGCCGATGGCGGCAAGATATTGATTGATGATCAGGATATTACCCACTTGCCGATACATCGTCGCGCCCGTATGGGGCTGGGTTATCTGCCGCAGGAGGCTTCGATCTTCCGCCGCATGACCGTGGCGCAAAATATTCAGTCGGTACTGGAATTGCAGGAGTTGTCCGAGACTGATATTGAGCGCAGGCTGGAAGATTTGCTGGAAGATTTGCATATCGGGTCTATCCGCAATAATCCGGCCATCAGCCTGTCGGGTGGCGAACGTCGCCGGGTCGAAATCGCCCGTGCGCTGGCGACCGATCCTCGCTTCATTTTGCTCGATGAACCCTTTGCGGGCGTGGATCCCATCGCCGTGCTGGATATTCAGAAAATCATTGGTTTTCTCAAGGAGCGCAATATCGGGGTGCTGATTACCGATCATAACGTGCGTGAAACCCTGGGGATTTGTGATCGTGCTTACATCATTAACGCGGGTGCGGTGATGGCGGAAGGCAAGCCGGATGAAATCATCTACAATGAGGGCGTGAGGAAAGTTTATCTGGGCGAACACTTCAAGCTGTGACGTTAACCCGGATGCATTTTTTCAAATACAACATTAAATAATGAAGGCCTCCCTACAACTTCGCATGTCCCAGCAGCTGGCGCTTACGCCCCAGTTGCAGCAGGCCATTCGATTGCTACAGATTTCCACTCAGGAGATGGAACAGGAAGTGGCGCGTATGCTCGATGAAAATCCTATGCTGGAATTAACCGCTGATTTTAAAAACTATGCGGCTGACTCGCGTGCTGGCGCAAGCACGGAAAATGACGAAGCTGCCGAGAGTGACGGCGAAGAGGGTAATAGCATCACAGAGTCCGGTAATAGCGTCACAGAGTCCATTGAATGGGAGAGCGGCAGTGCTGCTCCCAGCAGCAGCGATGACGAAAATTGGGCTTATCCCGAACCGGCGGCAAAGCAAGCCAGTATGCGTGAGTACCTGCATAGTCAATTGGCCGTGAGTCAGTTGGCGCTCAAGGACAGACAGGTCGTCGGGATGTTGATTGATGCCCTGGACGATAGAGGTTACCTGGAACTGGAGCTGGCAGAGTTGGCCGAGTTGTTGCCGGCAGAGCTTGCCATTAGCCTGGACGATCTCGAGACGGCTCTGGTGCAATTGCAATATCTCGATCAGCCGGGCATAGGCGCGCGCGATTTGGGTGAGTGTCTGACCCTGCAACTCAAGGTTCTGCCTGACGATACGCCGCATCGCGAGCTGGCAATCTGCCTGGTGACGCAACATCTGGATTTGGTTGCCGCACACGACTTTGCTCGTATCAGAAAAATACTGCGTTGTTCGGAGGATCAATTGCGTGCCGCGCAACAGTTGATAGCCGGGCTGAAGCCCCGACCCGCTGCCGAGTTTGACCGGACGGTTGCTGACTATGTTATTCCTGATGTGATTGTCGAGCAGCGCGAGGGTAAATGGCGCGTGCGCTTGAATCCCGATGCGATGCCCAAGGTGTGCGTAAACCAGATGTATGCGAACATATTACAGCAGCGCGATGACAAGACCGGTTCACCGTTGGCGGCACAGCTACAGGAGGCAAGCTGGTTTGTCAAAAGCCTGCAGCAACGGTTTGAAACTATTTTACGGGTTGCGCAGGCTATCGTGGAACGGCAAACAGCCTTTCTCGAGCACGGCGAAATCGGTATACGGCCGCTGATATTGCGGGAAATTGCCGACGCGCTGGAGTTGCACGAATCAACGGTATCGCGCGGCACCACGCAGAAGTTTATGCGTACGCCGCGCGGAATTCATGAATTTAAGCATTTCTTTGGCAGCGGTTTAGTCACCGAAAGTGGCGGAGCCTGTTCTTCGGCAGCAATACGCGAATTGCTCAGGCAATTAGTGGCTGATGAAGATACCTGTAAACCCCTTACGGATGGCCGCATGTCAGAAATCTTGGCGCAACAGGGTATAGTAGTTGCCCGACGCACCATAGCAAAGTATCGGGAAGCATTGCATATCCTCCCGGTGAATCTCCGTAAAACACTCTAAATATAAGGAGCTCAGAATGAACATTCAGCTAACCGGACATCACCTAGAAATCACTCCTGCCATTCGTGAATATACGACCAGCAAATTAAGTAAAATCAAACGCCACTTCGATGGAGTCATGGATGTCACCGTCATCCTGTCGGTAGATAAATTAGTTCAAAAAGCCGAGGCGACCGTACACATCAGCGGAAAAAACATTTTTGTCGAGTCTGAAGACGAAAATTTGTATGCGGCGATTGATGCTCTGGTGGATAAACTGGATCGTCAGGTGATGAAACACAAGGGCAAGCTGTCTGCGCAACGCCATGATGAAACCATAGGCGGCGTTGTAACAGAACAAGAATAATCCTCCTTCCGGGGCGGTAGCAATGCCGCCCTGCGTGCTTAAGGCAAGACAACAATGAACTTGATCAGCAAAATTCTTGCACCCGACAATATTCTGATTGATAGCGAGTCAACCAGCAAAAAACGTGTCTTCGAGCGCGTCGGTATGCTGTTTGAAAACCATGAACAGATCGCTCACAACCAGGTGTTTGATAGTCTTTTCGCACGAGAAAAGCTGGGCTCGACGGGGTTGGGTCAGGGTGTGGCGATTCCGCACGGACGCATTCCCAAGCTGGAAAAGGCGACCGCCGCGTTCGTTAAAACGACCCGTCCGATACCCTTTGATGCGCCAGACGGGCTGCCCGTTAATCTTATTTTTGTATTGCTCGTGCCGGATCTTGCGACCGATTTGCATTTGCAGCTACTCGGTGAATTGGCGCAGATGTTCAGCGACACACTTTTCCGTAATCGTTTGCTGGAGTGCGCAGATAGCGCCAGCATTCACCAGCTTTTTTACGACTGGAACACCAAGGCATGAGCCAGGTCAATATCCGGCAGTTGTTTGAGGATAAACGGGCGCGGCTGGAACTTAGCCGGGTGGCCGGAACGGATGGCATTGAACACAATATAGACAGTGATGCGGTGGAAGCATCAAACCGGGAGGTGGTCGGCCACCTCAACCTGATCCATCCTAACTGGGTGCAGGTGCTGGGCGATACTGAAATTGATTATTTGCTCGCGTTGAGCCAGTCTGAACGCGATGAACTATTTGATTCTATTGAACAAAATGGTACGACTTGCCTGATTGTGGCGGGCGATGCCGTTATTCCACCGGAATTGATCAGCTTCGCTAATCAGTCCAGTATTCCCCTCTTCTCATCTCCCAAGCCCAGCGTTCATCTGATGTGGCTGATCCGCCATTATCTCGCCAAGGAACTGGCTGACAGCACCACGCGGCATGGCGTATTTCTCGATGTGCTGGGGGTGGGCGTGATGATCGCTGGCGAGAGTGCGGTCGGCAAGAGCGAACTGGGCTTGGAACTCATCACTCGCGGCAGCGGGTTGGTGGCGGACGATGTGGTCGAGCTGCACCGCATTACACCCGACACGCTGGAAGGTCGTTGCCCGGATTTGCTGCGCGACTTTCTGGAGGTGCGCGGGCTGGGGATGTTGAATATCCGCACCATGTTCGGTGAAACGGCGGTGCGGCGCAAAAAAAGCCTCAAACTCATCGTGCATTTGCACCGGGCGCATGATGCCGATTTGTCGCAAATGGAACGTCTGCCGCTGGTGGCGACCCATCAGGAAATTCTTGGGGTGAAGATCAATACTGTTACCATTCCTGTGGTGGCGGGACGTAATCTGGCGGTGCTGGTAGAGGCTGCGGCGCGTAATTTTGTTTTACAGCAGCGCGGCATAGACACGATGCAGGAATTTATCGCGCGGCAGGACAAAATGATGGCTGGCGACTGATATGCAATTATTTCTTTTGAGCGGGTTGTCGGGGGCGGGCAAGAGCGTTGCGCTCAAGGTGCTCGAAGATAGCGGCTTTTATTGCGTGGATAACCTTCCCGCCGAAATTTTGACCCGTTTGACGGATTATTTGTTGTCGGCGGGCTATGACAAAATGGCGGTCAGTATTGATGTGCGCAGCGCCAACAGTGTGCAGAGATTGCCGGATATTTTGCTGCAACTGATGCAAAAAGATATGGCGGTTCACCTGCTGTTTCTGGATGCCAAGACCGACACACTGGTGAAACGTTTTTCGGAAACCCGCCGTATGCATCCGCTTAGCGATGGCGTGCGCACCCTGACTGAATGCGTGCTTAAAGAGCGCGAATTGCTCGCTGAAATCAGCAGCATCGGCCACCATATAGACACCAGCGAACTTAAAACCAGTGCCCTCAGCACCTGGATCAAGCAGTTTATCCAACTCGACCGCGCGCGTATGACCTTGCTGTTCGAGTCTTTCGGCTTCAAGCACGGCATCCCGCTGGATGCGGATTTTGTGTTTGATGTGCGCTGCCTGCCTAATCCGTACTACTCCGTGGAATTGCGTCCACTGACAGGTAAGGATGCGCCGGTCATCGAGTTTCTGGATAATTCTGCCGAGACTCAAGAAATGTTCGGCGATATACAGCAGTTCGTGGAACGCTGGTTGCCGCATTTTATTGCCGATAGTCGCAGTTATCTTACCGTAGCGATAGGCTGCACTGGCGGACAGCACCGCTCGGTGTATATCAGCGAAAAACTCAGCCAGCATTTTCAAGCGCAGCAACAAGTGTTGTTGCGCCATCGCGAACTCGCCTGATGCAGACAGTGATGCTGCGATACCTCAAGGTTGGCGATTGGCTGACGCTGGTGTTGGGCGCTGTTTGCGTGGTGCTGCTCACGTTCAAGCTGTGGAGTGGCGAACTGGCCGATCAGGCGATCATCCGCAGCGGCGGCAAAATATTTCAAACCGTGCCGCTGTCGCGCAACCAGAATATCGAAGTTCCCGGCCCTCTGGGCATCAGCCTGATTGCCATCCTGAACCGTAAAGCCCGTATCGCCTCCGACCCCAGCCCGCGCCAATATTGCGTGCGCCAGGGCTGGCTGCAACAAGCGGGCGAAATTGCCCTGTGCCTGCCCAATCAGGTAAGCGTCGAACTGGTCGGTAGCCGTAAACGTTATGACAGCCTGAATTATTGAGGATTGAGGATTGAGGATTGAGGATTGCAGTGAGGGCGTAACGGAGCGAGGAGCGGACGAGGGGGTTAACTCGCGCCTCGCTCCTCGCGCCTCAATTCTGTTGCACACCACCGCCGAAGATCATCATGTCGCGCGCATGGCGGCGGTGGCATTAGGGCTGACCGTGCTGGAAGCCGCTATTCCGTCCCCCTTGCCGGGGGTGAAGCCCGGCTTGGCCAACATTGTCACCCTCATCGTGCTGGCGCGCTACGGCTGGCGCACGGCGGCCTGGGTGTCGCTGCTGCGGGTGCTGGCGGGAAGTTTGTTATTTGGCAATTTTTTGACACCGGGATTTTTTCTCAGCCTGTCCGGTGCATTGCTCAGCCTGCTGGTGCTGGCATTCGCGCAATACTTGCCCCGCCGCTGGTTCGGTCCGGTCAGTCAAAGTATATTCGCCGCCTTCGCGCACATCGCCGGACAAATGGCGGTGGTGTATTGGTGGCTGATTCCCCATGCCGGTATCGCCTACCTGATACCAATTTTCGCCGCCGCCGCACTGGTGTTCGGCACGGTAAACGGCCTGATCGCCGCGCGTTTCATAAATAATGCTGTAAACAGCGACTAATCTGCAGATTACACAGATTCACACAGATTTTCAGAAAATTGGCTATGAGGGTGTTATCAGACAAGTTTGCTCTTCAAGCCTGGTTCGGTTGCCTGGTTTTTAATCCTGGTTAATCCTAAATCCGGCAGTTAACTAAAGTTTACCAAAAATTTCATGAAGTTAAATCAAGTGCGTGGGTGCGAATTTATTCGCACATAATTCTCTGTATGTACGAATAAATTCGTACCCACCTCAGCTTCAACTGCTGTTTCTAGGTTGATCTGCGTAATCTGCGGACAACTGTTTATTGTTTTGCAAATTGGAGATCAATATTCCGTGAAAACCATCACCCTTGCCTTAACCGGCGCATCAGGTATGCCTTACGGGATGCGGCTGCTGGAGTGTCTGCTGAAAAGGGGATCGCGCGTGCATTTGGTGTATTCGCAGGCGGCGCAGATTGTCGCTCGCCAGGAAATCAATCTGGTGCTGCCTGGCCGTCCGCAAGACGCGGAACGGGCGTTAACCGAACGCCTGGAGCCGTTTGGCGGCGAACTGCGCGTGTTCGGACGCGACGACTGGTATGCGCCGATGGCCTCCGGCTCGAATCCGGGCGACGCGATGGTGATTTGTCCCTGCACCATGGGCACGCTGGCCAAAGTCGCCGCCGGTATCAGCGACGACCTGATTGCGCGTGCTGCGGATGTGATGCTGAAAGAAAAACGCACGCTGATTCTGGTGCCGCGCGAAATGCCGTTCTCGGTGATCCATCTGGAAAATATGCTCACCCTCGCCCGCGCAGGCGCGGT
>PEUR01000091.1:0-7896 GCA_002780675.1 Gallionellales bacterium CG03_land_8_20_14_0_80_55_15
TAATAACATCGGCATAGTTATTTACTTTATTTGGATAAACTTTGGACTCAGTACGAATAATAACGGGGGCATCAGCCCCCGTTATTATAGCTTAACGTGAAACTCGCGTAGCGACGAACCGTACCCCTCGCCCTCTGGGAGAGGGGGAACGGGGGTGAGGGAACGGGCATGGAAAGTTTCATCATCAGGGGTGGTTACTTTTCCATGCCCGTTAGGGTTGTGCAATGTCTGCCACACCCGTTTGCTTATTTCCAGATTGCCTTGCCGTTCGCGTCCTTGATTTGCTTTTTCCATGCATCATGGATCAATTTCTTCACGCTGTCGGGCATGGTGACGTAGTCCAGATCAGCCGCTATCTTGTCGCCATTGGCGTAAGCCCAGTCGAAGAACTTCAACACGGCTTCGCCGGATTGGGGTTTGTCCTGTTTTTTGTGCATCAGAATGAAGGTTGCGCCGCTGATAGGCCAGCTTCCCTTGCCCGCTTCGTTGGTCAGAATTTCGTAGAAACCAGGCGCATGGTTCCAGTCAGCACCGGCAGCAGCAGCCTTGAAGCTGGCTTCGTCAGCTCCAACGAAGTTGCCATCCTTGTTTTTCATTTGCACAGTGGCCATCTTGTTTTGCAGTGCGTAAGCATATTCAACATAGCCGATTGAACCCTTGATACGCTGAACGTAAGACGCAACGCCTTCGTTACCTTTGCCGCCCGTACCGGCTTTCCAGGAAACCGCAGTGCCTTCGCCGACGTTGGCTTTCCAGTCCGCACTCACTTTGGACAGGTAATTGGTGAAAATGAAGCTGGTGCCGGAGCCGTCCGAACGATGCACGACGGTGATCAGGTCGTCCGCCAGTTTGAGATCTTTGTTCAATGCCACGATAGCCGGGTCATTCCACTTGGTGATCTTGCCCAGGTAGATTTGTGCCAAAGTTTCGCCATCCAGGTGCAATTTTCCGTTGGCTACGCCGTTTACGTTAATCACGGGAACGACACCACCGATGAGGGTAGGGAACTGCATCAGGCCGTCTTTGCCCAGTTCTTCGGCGGTCAACGGTTTGTCTGAAGCGCCGAAATCAACGGTTTTTGCGGAGATTTGCTTGATGCCGCCGCCAGAACCGATGGATTGATAGTTCATGTTAACGCCGGTTTTGGCTTTGTAGGCTTCAGCCCATTTTGCGTAAGCGGGGTAGGGGAAAGTCGCACCCGCACCGGTGATGTCGGTAGCGGAGCTGAGGCTGGCATAGGCCAATGCCGATGTGGCTGCGAGGGCGATAACGAGTTGTTTCAATTTGATATTCATGCTGTCTCCAAAAGTATTTAGTTTGTGACGGGTTGCCAGTTTTTTTGATGTCGTTGTTTCTGGTGTGACTTAAAGGTAATGCCGTTAAAAGCAACAACGCTTCGAGGCGATGCGCATCTTAACGGCCTTGTATGACAGGAATATTACAGTGAAGAAAACGGCCTTGCAGCTCATGCATGGATTGCGTATCAATTGGTTTTGATGGCGGCGATGCGATTTTTGTTTTTGCGCCGTTCAAGATGATGCAAACCGGCAAAGGTCAGCCAGCCGACCAGAATCAGGCACAGCGTAAAAATGCCGTAAGAGACAGGCCAGGGTATGCCGCTGGTCATCATCGAATATTCGGACATGCCGCCGATGCCCGCCAGCACATTGAGCGGCATGAACACCACGCTGATGACGGTCAGGCGCTTGATGTCCTTGTTCTGGTTGATGTTGATCGAGCTGTCGGTGGCATCCATCAGGAAGTTTATCTTGTTGAACAGGAAGGCGGTGTGTCCGTCCAGCGATTCGATGTCGCGCAAAATCTCGCGCACATCTTCGTGCTGCGACTCCGATAGAAACTTGGCGCGCATCAGGAAAGACAAGGCGCGCCGGGTGTCCATAACATTGCGGCGGATGCGCCCGTTGAGGTCTTCCTCCTCGGCGATGGAGGCCAGTATCATGGCGGCTTCCTCGTCGGTGATGTGCGACCCTAGCACCTGCCGCCCCACTACGCCCAGTTCGCTGTAAATATCTTCCAGCGCGTTGGCGGAATATTCCACATCGGCGGCGTACAGGTCGAGCAATACATCCTTGGCTTCGGAAACGTAATTGGTCTGCGCGCGCGCGCGCAAGCGTTGCAAGCGGAATACCGGCAGTTCTTCTTCGCGTATTGTGAACAGGGTGCCGTTGTGCAGCACGAATGCCACCGCCACGTTGCGCGATTCGTCTACGCGATCCAGCAAAAAATCCGAGTGCAAATGCACTTCGCCGTTGTCTTCCATATAGAAGCGGGCGCTGGTTTCCAGGTCGGTCAAGGCTTTCGGGTTGGGCAATTCCACGCCGAACTGTTCTTTTGCCCACTCGATTTGCGCATCATCGGGTGCGACCATATCTATCCAGATCGGCGTGGCGCGCGCCAGATCCTTGCGATTGGTGATAGGGATTTGTCGCAAGCGCCCTTCGTGCAGGTCAAACACCCGTATCGCCATGTTGTGACTCATGGGTTCGGTTTCGGCATCGGTCACCAGTTCGGCGCGAATATCGTCTTTCATGACCAGCAGGATTTCTTCCTGGCGTTCTTCAGGGATCAGCCGCCAGACGGCCTCACGGTCATCCGGCGGCAGGGCTTCCATGATGTCCGCGACCGCCTGATGGTTGAGCCCCGCCAGTCTGACTTCCAGTTCGGTCAGGTTCTGCTTGTGCGCCAGTGTCTCGATCAGTTTGTGCTTTTGCAGTAACCTATTGACTTGTAACAGGTTTCTTTGTGTTTCCAACTGATTTGATTCGCTATCTGATTCCAGCATGACTCAGCCCGTCCGTAAAATTTGTGCGGATTTTAGCCTAATACGGCGGGTGGTGAGGGACATATTGTGGCTTATCATTCTTGCGGTGAGATTCATCAAAAATTCACAAGATTGAAATATTGAAGTCTTATCATCCGCCGGATTGGTTTGATATATAGGGTGAAAGATGGAAAGTCCGCATAAAGGTAAAACGGGTTTGCAGCGCGTCTGGAATGCATTGTCGTATTCGTTGGCCGGATTGACTGCCGCGTTTCGTTATGAAAATGCTTTTCGTCAGGAGGTATTGCTGGCGGTGATTCTGATTCCCGTCGCATTGTTGACGACCGCCGCTCCTTTGGGGAAAGCCATCATGATTGCCAGCGTGCTGCTGGTGCTGATTGTCGAGTTGCTCAATTCGGCGGTGGAGGCGGCGGTGGACCATACTTCGCTGGCGGATCATCAACTCGCCAAGCGCGCCAAGGATATAGGCAGTGCGGCGGTGTTGTTGAGCCTGGTCAATGTGGCTTCGGTGTGGGGGCTGACGCTGCTGTCGTGAGGGCATAAAGTTTGCGGCTGTCACAAATTGGTCATGTTGCTGGTTTAGGGTGTGTCCCTTTACCCTGAACGGATACGATCATGCCGAGTAACGAACATATTTCCACTAAATTTGACAGCGAACTCGATGAGATTCGCAACGCGGTGCTGGAAATGGCCGAACTGGTTGAGGCGCAGGCACAGGGCGCGCTTGAGGCCTTGTTGAGCGGCGATATGAGCCGGCTGAATTTTATTATCGAGAACGATCATCAGGTCAATATGATGGAAGTCAATATTGATGAAATCAGTGTGAAAGTGGTGGCTCGCCGTCAGCCAACTGCCCGCGATTTGCGCCTGTTGATGGCTGTGAGCAAGACCGTGACCGATCTGGAGCGCATCGGTGACGAAGCGCAAAAGATTGCCCGCATGGGCAAGTTGCTGTCCCGCGAAAGTGAGCTTGAAGCACCGCGTTTTCGCGAGATTACCGAAGCGGCAGAGATCGCCCTGGCGATGTTGCGCCAGTCCATACAAGCCTTTGCGAATCTCGATGTGGAGTTGGCCGCACAAGCCATGAATTTTGACGACCAGGTGGACGAACGCTTCAGAGTGGTAACGCGCCATCTGGTCGCGTGCATGATCGAAGACCCGCGCACGATTTCGCGGTCACTCGCCATGATGAATATCGTCAAAGCTGTCGAACGTATGGGCGACCATGCGCAAAACATCGCTGAGTACGTCATCTATATGGTGAAGGGGAGGGATGTGCGGCACTTGAAGCATTCGGATGAGGGCAGTGAAATTTTTTAAGGCTATTCCATCATTACCGGTTTGTAATATCGAAAAAGCGTAGCGTTTCTACCGATGAGCCAATAGAGGATGGGTGCGCGCCCACGTTTTATCCGCCATCCATCGCTTGTTGCAAAGTGAATCACGCGTTGATGAAGTGTTCCGAATAATTGACGGATAACGAATAAATCGCCGGGGTGACGATGATTAAAATCAGTAACATGGCCACCCCCCAGCGGATGATTTTGCATAACAGGTATATCCAGTCATTTTTCATTTTTTTCTCCAGTCGTTTGATGCAGTTGCTTGAGGGAAAGACTTATTTCAGAAAATGTTTGGCATAGCGGCTGTCCATGCGCGACATCGGCAGCAGCATGAGCAGGTCGGCGGTGTTGAATTCGGGGTCCCAGGCCGGTTCGCCGCAAATATAAGCTCCCAGGCGCAGGTAGCCTTTCAGCAAGGGAGGTGGCGGTACGTCGAGATTCCGGTTTAGGGCGTGTAGCGGCAAGGGGCAGCGAGGGAAGACGTGATACTCGACAGGTGCGCCATGCGTCAGGTGCAATTTGCGGTAGAGACTCGCCGCCATGTGCCCGCCGTCGGCCATGCTGATACTGGCGCAGCCGATCAGGTATTCATAGCGATGTTGCAACATGTATTGAGCCAGTCCACCCCATAACTGCGAGATGGTCGCGCCATCGCGGAAGTCGCGGTGTACGCAGGAGCGCCCCACTTCGACCATCTGGTTGCTCAGATGCAGCAAGCGGGTGATGTCGAATTCGGTCTGCGCATAGTAGCCGCCGCACTGTTCTGCCTGATCGGGCGGGAGGATGCGGTACGTTCCCACGACTTTGTTTTCTTCGCTTTCGCGGACGATTAAATGCTCGCAAAAATCGTCAAATGCATCTATGTCAAATTTGTCGCCAGGTAAGTGAGCCCCCATTTCTTTGGCGAAAACCTTGTAACGCAGACGCTGTGCCTCCAGCACTTCGGTCTGGTTGCGTGCCAGCGAGGTAATTAAACGAGGTGTTGCGACAGTTTGGGTAGCACGATTGAGTTCCTGCATGAAATCCCCGCGATGAATGAATAAAGAGGTTCGCAGCTTGGGGGGAGGCTGTTGCAGCGGGATGAAGGAAATATTAAGAAGTTGTGAAACCGCTATTTGGGCAGGTTGTGGAGTATCGGGTCGAGCAGCAATACATAGGCCGACTGCGCTGAAAGCAGTGCGCGAGGCAGAGCGCAAGGCAGTTGTGAAAAGTTTTGCGCGGGAATGGGTTCATGTAACTTGTCGCTGATGGTTTGTTGTGCGGTGCGAGCCAATGCGCGGCGATGGGTATCCGAGGAGGTGAGCAGAGGCGTGAATGCTGCCACTGCGCTGAGTTGAGTGCCGCGCAGGATTCGCCAGACGGAGTCGGCCAGCGTCATGTCGCCAGTGAATTCGGCCAGGGTGCTGGTTCTGCCGGATGCGTCCCGGTACTGCAAGGCAATCGGGCATATTTTTACGCCCGCATCAATGGCGGGTTGGATGAGGGATGAGTGAAAATGCCCGACTTGTTTGCCGTCTGTGCTGGTTCCTTCCGGGAAAAGGGCTACGCAAATGCCTTGTTCGAGCAGGGCGCTGATTTGCAGGTTGATTGCGGCGGTATCCTTACGCTTTGTCCGTTCGATGAAGATCGTGCCGCTGCGTTGGCATAGCCAGCCGATTAGCGGCCAGTGCCGAACCTCTGCTTTTGCGATGAAACACGCCGGTTGAAGCGCATTGAGCACAAAAATATCCAGCCAGGAAGTGTGGTTGGCAATCATCAGGAAACCCGATTCACTGGGCGTGGTTTGTTCACCCTCGGTGTAGATGCCGATGTTGAGGATGGCGAGCAGATGTTTGCTCCAGGTTCTCAGGAGATAGCGTTGCCAGGCGCGATTAAGCCCCGGATAAAAAATTGCCAGTAGGACATAATAAAAAAGGTGCAGGGCGAGGCGCATGACCCTGAACAGGCTGACCAGGATATTCGGTGAGGAATCAAGCATAGCTGACGACAGCCGTTGCGGGTTCGCTCACGGATGGATTGGGCGGCGGGTCTTGTAGGGTGTTGCTGGACAAGGTTGTTTGACCGGGCTGGCGCTGCTCGATAAACAGGCTGTTACCTGGTATTTTTTTGGCCATTTTTTTGGCGACCGTGGCGGCTTCCGATACTTCGTGATGGGAACGGAATAGCCCCGGCGTAATCTGCAATGCGCCTATCGAGAGCGTGGGAAGTGGCTGGTGAACCAGATTGCCCTGTCGGTCTTCGGTCACATAACCACCTGCCGCACGGTGTTGTTTGTCGAATAATGGGCCAGATGTTTGCGCAAACACGGCGAGCGCGCGATTGCAGCGCAGCTCCCAATCTTCGCTTTGCATCACCAGAATAAAATCGTCTCCACCGATGTGGCCGATAAAGTCGTTCCTCGGATCGCATATTTTACTGAGCAGCCGACCGGTGAACTGGATGACCTCGTCGCCTTTGCGATAGCCGTACACATCATTGAAAGGCTTGAAATGATCCAGGTCGCCATAACCTACGACAAATGATTGATTTAATTGTATTAAATTCTCAATCTGTTCGTTGATGGGCACATTTCCGGGGAGTAGTGTGAGCGGATTTGCATAGCGTGCCGTTTCGATCTGTGCCTTGGTGATCTCGCGCAACAGATCCTGCCCCGTCCCAAAACCGATGTAACGACCCTGCTCGGTGATCAGGAAGCCATCGGTGAAATGCTGGATGTCGGACTCGCTCAGAAATCCGCTCAATTCATGAATCGGCGTGGATTTTTCCACCAGCAAAGGCGTTTTATTCATTAGCACAGTGCAGGATTTTCTGCCCATTAGTTCACGCTGAAACGGTTGGGAAAAACTTTCGAGAAATTGATTGCGATTGATCAGCCCGACTGGGCGACCATGCTTGACGACTGGAATGGCATGCAGGCTCTTGTTCACGGAAAACAGCTGTAATATTGCTTCATTTTCTGTGTCGGGCTGGACGGGTGCGATATAACGCAACAGCGTCTCGGCAGCGACGCTGCGCGTGCTTTTGTAGGGCTGTTCCGCGCTGTAGACAGTGTTAATCAGGCAGCCGACCTCGGTGGAGAGCGTCAAGGGCGGAACTGGCGCGGGGCGGGCGATGAAATAACCCTGCCCACAGCTGATACCGATGTCGCGCACTACCCTGAATTCGGCATCGGTTTCGATCCCTTCGGCGATGACTTGCGTACCCGAACTCAGCGCGATGCTCTGTATGGAACGCAGGAACTGTTGTTTGAGCGGGTCGGAATTAACGCCTTGCACGAAATGCATATCAATTTTTACATAATCGGGACGTAACTCGGACCATAGTCTCAGGCTGGAAAAGCCCTCGCCCAGATCATCCAGCGCGATTTGAAAACCCATGCTGCGGTAGTGCAGCAAGGCGTTGCGCATATTGTCGAAATCGTAAGTGGGCTGGTTTTCAGTGATTTCTATAATGACCCGCTTGGGATCAATCCCCAAACTTGTAAGATAAGTGAGCGTTTCACCGTTTTTGAAATCGGGATGGATCAACACTTCCGGGCTAATGTTCAAAAATAATTTTCCCGGCAGATTTTGCGCGGCAAATTCGGCCAGCACGATTTGTCGGCTCAACATTTCTATTTCCAGGGCAAGACCCTGCTGGGCTGCCGCAGAGAACAGATTTACCGGGGAATGTAGCAAGCTGTCAGCCGGGCCCCGTATCAGGCCTTCATAGCCCAGAATCGTGCCATCGGTCATCTCCATGACGGGTTGA
>PEUR01000091.1:7921-9978 GCA_002780675.1 Gallionellales bacterium CG03_land_8_20_14_0_80_55_15
TGAGGATGTCTTTTAGCGTTTTCATAATCAATAGAGTATGTTTAAGTACAGGTAGGTCAGGATATTCTCAGGATGTTTCAGTTTGGTTAAGTCGTCGTTGTCTTTTGTCCGGCGGTGAACGGCGGGATCAAAAAAATTACAGTTGAATATTTTGGATAAGTTCGGTAGAATCCGCGCTCTTTTGAAAATCGGTTGGAGTGTAGCGATGGCACGTGTATGTCAAGTGACGGGCAAAAGCCCGATGAGTGGGAATAACGTCTCACATGCGAACAACAGGACAAGACGTCGTTTCTTGCCTAATCTACAACGTCGCCGCTTCTGGGTCGAATCGGAAAACCGCTGGGTCAGCTTGCGTTTGACCAATGCAGCGCTGCGTACTATAGACAAAAACGGGATTGATTCCGTATTGTCCGACATGCGCGCTCGCGGCGACAAAATCTAAGGAGCATAAAAATGCGTGAAAAAATTAAACTAGAATCAAGTGCCGGTACGGGTCATTTTTATACCACCGACAAAAACAAGCGCACTACTCCAGGCAAGATCGAAATGAAAAAATACGATCCAGTAGCGCGTAAGCATGTTCTGTACAAGGAAGTTCGCCTGAAGTAATTCAGTCTGGCATCGTTGTCCAAGTAAAAAACCCGCGTACGCGGGTTTTTTACTTTGTATGGAGTGCAGCGGCACGACGCTGCCTGTATCGGGTAGAAGCCGGGCGGTATCTTCAAGCAATCCACCTTTGAGTGCTGACCTTAATATGCGGCGTAACCGCGATGCGCTGGCTGGATTGACTGATGGGTATCGCTACGCTCGACTCATCCTACGCGCTATTTTTATAGAGGGGCGAACAAGGTGACAGGCCATGGTCTCTACCCCTGTACCCAGGCTTTTGCTTCGTCATAATCGGCGAATACGCGAATGTCTGCATCCACAAACAAGCGCGACAGCCAGGCGTTCCAGGTGAGCCATTGGTCGTCGGTGACGATGGCGATTTTGTTGAAGTCGTGGTTGTGTTGGCGGTTGAAAAATTTGATTTCTTCCCAGGCGACATCCACGCTGTAATCGAGCATCCCGCGCAGGTCGAATAGCAGGTTGAGTGTGCCGGGCGCTTTGAGTTTATACAGGGATTGCTCTTCAAACGCCTTGAAGTCGGCGAGGGTGAATTCCCCCAGCACGGCGGCGTTGACGAGATTGTCGGTTTGTTCGATGGTAATCACAAGAGGCCTCTTTCTTTTTTATGAGGGGTGTTGCGGCGATAGTTGTAAGCTTAACACACCGCTGGCGATGATGAACGCCATGCCCGCCCAACTGGCCAGCGGCAGAATTTCATTCCATAGCATCATGCCGAACAGACTGGCGAAGATGATGGTGCTATATGCCAGTGAGCCTACCACCAGAGTTTTGCCGACGCGGTAGGCGCGGGTCATGGCGAGTTGCGCGAGGGTGGCGGTGCTGCCCAGTCCGAGCAGTATCCCAAAATTGTGGCGAGTAATCGGGTGGATGTCGCCGAACAGCATCCAGCCGGCACCAGACAGGGTGGCGACGAGGGTGAAGTAGAACACCGTGCGCGTGTCCGGTTCGCCCAGCAGGGCGAGTTGCTTGACGTTGAGGTAGGCAACGCTGGCCAGGAAGCCGGAAATCAGGCCGAGCAGTCCGGGCAGCAGTTGGTCGCGTTGCAGGGTCGGGTGCAACAACAGCACCACGCCGCAAAAGCCAAGTCCGATGGCGAGCGTCAGTGGCGGGTGAAATTTGTCCTTGAACACCAGCATGGTGAGCAGGGTGAGGAATAGCGGGGCGGTGTAGTTGAGCGTGACGGCGGTCACCAGCGGCAACGTGCTGATGCAGTAGAAAAATAGCGCCAGTGCCACGGTGCCGGACAGGCCGCGCCACAGGTGGGTGCGAAAGTGTCGGGTGACGAGGGGGGTGCGCTGCTGTTTTGCAATGGCATAGACCAGCACCAGACCGATGAAGGAACGGTAGAACACCAGTTCGATGTGCGAAAAATCCGCCGCACCGAGCTTGACGAACACGCCCATGCAGGCGAATAAAAAGCCTGCGAC
>PEUR01000132.1:0-1351 GCA_002780675.1 Gallionellales bacterium CG03_land_8_20_14_0_80_55_15
CGAGCCTTTTACCTGCGCAGGTCGGCAGCACGCGCTACACGCTGATGCAGAACCTGCCGTGGTTTGGCAAGCGCGATTTGAAACGCGAAGCAGCCGAGGCGGGTGCCGATCAGGCGCAAGGACGAACCGCCGCGAGCTGGGCGGACTTGGCGGCGCAAATCAAGTCGGCTTACGCGCAGTATTACTATGTCGCGGGCGGTCAAACCATCACCCGTGATCTGCTGGCGCTAGTGGGGCAGATGGAGAAAATTGCGCAGGTGCGCTACGCCAACGGGCTGGCCGCGCAGCAGGATGCGGTGCGCGCAGAAGTCGAGCAAACCGCCCTGAAAACTGAGCTAATCATGCTGGACAATAGCAAACGACAAATCAAGGCAAGATTGAACGCCTTGTTGTCGCGTCCGGCTTACACGCCATTTGCCGCACCGCAACGCTTGCGCGGCATCCCCGCCACGCTCAGCCTGGAAAATCAGACCGCAATGGAAAGCCGCATCCGCGAACACAACCCGGATTTATTTACGGACGAGGCGGCGATTCGCGTAAGTGAGAAAAACCGCGATCTCGCCTATAAAGCCCGTTACCCGGATTTTGTGCTGGGTGTCGCGCCGACCCAAGTGGGTAACGGCGTGCGCGAGTGGGGGCTGATGGTCGAACTCAACATTCCCTTGCAGCAAGCCTCGCGCCGTTCGCAGGAGCGCGAAGCCGAGGCGATGCTGGCGGCAAGCAGGGCGCGCCGGGAAGCCACCGCCAACCGGGTCTTGTCTCTGCTTACCGAAAATCTTTCCGGCCTCGACGCGGCGCAGCGCACTGAATCCTTGAGTGCCAGCGGCCTGCTGCCGCAAGCGAAAATCACCTTTGAATCGGCGTTGATCGGTTACCAGAATGGTCGTGTAGATTTTGCGACGCTGCTGGACGCGGCACGACAAATTCTCAATGCCAAACTGGAAATCCTGAAAGCCCAGACCGACGCGCAACTGCGTCTGGCCGAAATTGAACGCCTTACCGGAGAAGAATAATGAAAAAAATCAAATCTATAGCGTTGTTTGTTGCGATTATTTCGAGTGTTGCGGCAGGCGGGTATTGGCTGGGGAAACAGGATTCAGGATTCAGGATTCAGGATTCAACAATCAAAGCTACGACACCCCCTGAACGTAAGATTCTTTATTACCGCAACCCTATGGGGCTGCCGGACACGTCGCCAATCCCGAAGAAGGACGCGATGGGCATGGATTATGTTCCGGTATTTTCGGGCGGGGATGAGTCCGGCGATGCAGCTCTCGCAGACGCGGGACAAATCAAAATCAGCGTCGAGAAGGTGCAGAAACTTGGGGTGAAGACCGAGCAGGCAACTTTG
>PEUR01000132.1:1377-2764 GCA_002780675.1 Gallionellales bacterium CG03_land_8_20_14_0_80_55_15
CGTGGGACGCGTGGAAGCCGATGAGCGGCATATTTACACCATCGCGCCCAAGTTCGAGGGCTGGATCGAAAAACTGTATGTCAATACCACGGGCGAACCGGTTAAAAAAGGCCAGGCATTGTTCGAGGTGTATAGCCCGGAACTGGTCTCCGCGCAGCGCGAATATGCGGTTGCGGCGCAAGGTATCTTGTCATTGAAAGATGCGGACAGCGATACCCGACAAAGTATGCAACAGCTCGCCGAAGCCAGCCTGTTGCGCCTGAAGAACTGGGATATTTCCGCGCAGCAGGTACAGGGTTTGTCCAAATCCGGGACAGCCAGCCGCAACCTGACTTTCCATGCGCCGGTGAACGGTGTGGTACTGGAAAAGAAGGCCGTGCAGGGGATGCGTTTTATGCCCGGTGAAATGCTCTACCAGATCGCCGATCTTTCCTCGGTATGGGTGATAGCCGATGTGTTCGAGCATGACATCGGTCTGGTGCAAGTCGGCAGCAAGGCGCAAGTCAAACTGGATGCTTACCCGGATAAACCGCTTGAAGGCGTGGTAAGTTTTATCTATCCGATGCTGAACACGGCCACGCGCACCGTGCCGGTGCGGCTGGAGATCGCCAATCCCCAAGGACTGCTCAAGCCCGCCATGTTTGCCAGAGTGTCCATGGCGGTGGGCGGCAAGGGCAAAGTGTTGACCGTGCCGTTATCTTCGGTGATAGACAGCGGCACGCGCCAGATCGTGCTGGTGCAACGGGTCGAAGGGCGCTTCGATCCGCGTGAAGTCAAGTTGGGTTCACGCAGTGACAATTATGTCGAGGTGTTGGATGGCGTAGCCGATGGCGAGCAGGTCGTGGTGGCGGCCAACTTTTTGATTGATGCCGAGAGTAACCTCAAGGCCGCGCTCGGCGGAATGAGCCACGCTCACGGCGGCAGTACCACGCAAGAAAAACCGCAGGGCAATCCTCCGCCAGCCGCAGAACAGGCGGGATTGGGCAGACAAGCGCAACCCAAACCCGCCGTGGTGGGACATCAGGCGCGGGGCATTCTTGATGCCATCAATGCGGACGGTACGGTCAGCATCACCCACGAGGCCATCAAAACGTTGGGCTGGCCGGGCATGACGATGGACTTTCCGCTGGCCAATTCCGCGCTGGCGGCAGGTATTCCGCCCGGCAGCGCCATCACCTTTGAACTCGTCGAACGCAAACCGGACGACTGGGTGATTACCAAGCTGCAAGCGCAGCCGTCACCTGTAAGACACTGATGAATTCCCCCATCCCCCACCCAACCTCCCCCTTGAAGGGGGAGGAGTTTTGCTCCCGCCATTTCAGGGGGAAGGTTAGGATGAGGTGACGTAAGAACTCCTTCACGTTTGCTCCCTCCCCTTCAAGGGGAG
>PEUR01000094.1:0-7415 GCA_002780675.1 Gallionellales bacterium CG03_land_8_20_14_0_80_55_15
TGCCACAAATCGGCGGCATGTCGTATATCGCCTTTCTCTCGGCAGGAACGGTGTGTTACAGCACCATGAACAGCGCCAGTTTCGAGGCACTGTATTCGGGCTTCGCGCGGATGCACGAGCAGCGCACCTGGGAGGCGATCCTCAGTACGCCCATCACGCTGGACGACATCGTGCTGTCGGAAATTTTCTGGGCGGCGAGCAAAAGCCTGTTGTCCGGTATCGCGGTATTGCTGGTGATCTGGATATTGGGGCTGGCGCATTCGCCCTTGTCGCTGTGGATCATTCCGCTCTCTCTGCTGGTCGGGCTGTGCTTCGCTTCGCTGGGCTTGATCGTCACGGCGCTGGCGCCGGGTTACGAGTTTTTCATGTACTACTTCACGCTGGTCATCACGCCGATGACGCTGCTGTGCGGGGTGTTCTTTCCGGTGGACCAACTGCCCGCGATGCTGCAAGTCGCATCCTCCATCCTGCCGCTGACCCACGCCATCAACCTTGCGCGCCCGCTGTTGAACGGCGTTGTACCGACAAACATTCTGGCGGATATTGCCGTGCTGCTGAGCTACTCGCTGATCGGGTTCTACGCTTCGCTGGTGTTGTTCAGAAGACGGCTTGCGCAATAATTGCCCGATTCTCTGATGCGCGCGAGGGGGGCTACCCGTATAATCCGACCGTTATAAATTTTACGGGTTGTTCGTTATGCTTTGGCTGAAGGCTTTTCATATCATCATGGTGGTGTCCTGGTTTGCAGGCTTATTCTATTTGCCGCGCATCTTTGTCAATCACGCGATGGCGACCAATGCCGCCGAGATTGCACGGCTGAAACTGATGGAAGGCAAGCTGTACCGTTTTGTCACGCCGATTGCCTGGCTGGCGATTGTCTCTGGGCTGTTGCTCTGGTTCATCTATGGTTTCAGCGGTGGCTGGCTGCACGTCAAGGTGCTGCTGGTGGTGGGGCTGTATGGCTACCATCATTATTGCGGCGTATTGGTCAAGCGCTTTGCCGCCGACGAAAATGCCCGCAACCATGTTTTTTACCGTTTCTTCAATGAAATTCCCGTGCTCATTTTGACCGTCGTGGTCATCCTTGTTACCGTAAAGCCCTTCTAGATATGACTGATTTTTTTGCTCCCTGTCCGCGCGGACTGGAAAAAATATTGACCGACGAGCTGGCTGCATTCGGCGCGACCCAGCTGGTGACAACGGAGGGTGGCGTGGGGTTTTCGGGTGACTGGACGCTGTGTTACCGCGTCAATCTGGAAAGTCGCATCAGCAGTCGCGTGTTGTGGCGCGTCAAGGAAACGCACTATCGCACCGAGCAGGATATTTACAAGGCGGTGTTCGACCTGCAATGGCCGCGCTGGTTTAACGTCAGCCATACCCTGCGGGTTAACACCACGGCGATACGCTGCCCGTTGAAGAGCCTGGAATTCATCACCCTGCTGGTCAAGGATGCGATTTGCGACCGTTTCCGCGCGCATTGTAACGAACGCCCCAGCGTGGACACTTTGACCCCCGATGTGCGCATCCATGTCTTTATCGAAGACGAGAAACTGATGCTGTATCTGGACACCTCCGGCGAACCGCTGTTCAAGCGCGGCGTGCGAACGCACACCAATATCGCGCCGATCCGGGAAAATCTGGCAGCGGGCATCTTGCGTCTGTCCGGCTGGACACCGGGTACGCCGCTGCTCGACCCGATGTGCGGCAGCGGCACGTTTCTGATCGAGGCGGTACAAATGGCGCTGAACATTCAGCCGGGCATTGCGCGCCACTTTGCTTTCGAGAAATTGCTGAATTTTGATGCGTCCAAGTGGGAAGCTCTGCGCGCACAGGCGATTGCTGCGCAGATACCTCCCACGCCACTGGAAATCTACGGCAGCGATTTGTACGGCGACGCGCTGAAAACGGCTCGGCGAAATTTGCAGGAAGCGGGGCTATCTGAATGCGTGGAACTCAAGCAGGCCAATGTGCTGGAAATCGCAGCACCGGCAGACCACGGCGTGCTGGTGGCTAACCTGCCTTACGGTGAACGCATGGGCGAACTGGACGAGTTGCTGGCGTTGTACCCAAAACTGGGCGATGCGCTCAAGCAGAAATTCGGTGGCTGGACGGCTTATCTGTTTACCGCTGACAGGGCGATTCTGAAGAAGATGCGCCTGTCCCCCTCCAAACGCACCCCGCTATTCAACGGTGCAATCGAATGCCGGCTGCTGGAATACAAAATCGTTTCAGGCAGCAACCGCTAACGCAGACGGATAGGCATCCTGTCACGCGGGGTCTTCGGGCAAGTCGTCAATCTCGGCGGCAAAGTCACATCCCGCACCTGCCGCGATGCGCGTGGCAAAAAACTGCCCGCTGCCCTCCCGCCACCTCGGCGGGATGAGGCGCACATAACGGTCTGGATAAACGACCATCCCGCACACATAACGGCGGCTTTCCTCCTGCCATAACAATGCGCGACACTTGCCTTTGAACTGAAACAGGAAGGCAAAGGCAACCGGGCAGGGACTTGCGGCGCAACATATTCCGCAACCGTTGCAGGCCGCGCCATAATCGGGCTTGGCCGGGGAATCGGCATGTAATTCTATGATTTTAAACGACTTATCTGTCGCATACCACAGCGCCACGCGCTCAAGTCATCTGTAGATGTGATGCGCCGCTCATCACGTTACGGTTGACGGAGTGTTTGCTGTCCAGTTTGATTTTTAGCCTCAGGTCATTCACCGAGTCGGCGTTCTTCAACGCTTCCTCATAGCTGATGGCATCCGCTTCAAACAGGTCGTATAAGGATTGATCGAAGGTCTGCATACCCAGTTCGCGCGAGCCCGCCATGACCGTTTTGATGCCGTGTACGTCGCCTTTGAAGATAAGATCCGAGATAAGCGGGGAGTTCAGTAAAATTTCCATTGCCGCAGCGCGTCCGATACCATTTTTGTTAGGAATCAGGCGTTGCGAAATCAGTGCCTTCAAATTGAGTGACAAATCCATCAGCAGTTGTTCGCGGCGTTCTTCCGGGAAAAAGTTGATGATGCGATCCAGCGCCTGGTTGGCGCTGTTGGCATGCAGGGTAGCCAGGCAGAGGTGTCCGGTTTCGGCAAAAGCGACCGCATACTCCATGGTTTCACGGTCGCGGATCTCTCCTATCAGGATGACGTCGGGTGCCTGACGCAGGGTGTTTTTCAGGGCAGCTTCCCAAGAGTCGGTATCCACGCCGACTTCGCGGTGGGTGATGATGCAGTGGTCGTGTTCGTGTACATATTCCACCGGGTCTTCGATGGTGATGATATGTCCATAACTATTCTGGTTGCGATGCCCGAGCATCGCCGCCAGCGTGGTGGATTTACCCGACCCCGTTGCGCCGACCAGAATCACCAGGCCACGCTTGGTCATTACAATTTCCTTGAGCGTGGCAGGCATGCCCAGTTCATCGAGATCGGGGATTTTGGTGGTGATGGTACGCATCACCATGCCGACATGTTGTTGCTGCATGAACACATTGACGCGGAAGCGCCCGATGCCGTGTGGGCTGATCGCAAAATTACATTCGTGTGTCGCCTCGAACTCGGCGGTCTGGCGGTCATTCATGATGCTGCGTGCCAGTTCCTGGGTGTGCTGATGGGAAAGTGGCTGATTGGAAACTGGAGTCATCTTGCCATCTACCTTAAAGGCGGGCGGGAAGCCTGCGGTGATGAACAAGTCGGATGCCTTCTTGCTGATCATACCGCGCAACAGGTTGTGTATCAGCTCAGTGGCCTGATCTCTTTCCATGGTGTTACTCCTGAATGGGGTGGGGTGTATAAGCGACAACGAACTCGTTAAGGGTATAGGCGCTATGCGGCTACCGTGTTATGCGTGAAAAATGTCCTTGTTCATCGCCTTGCTGCGTGCTTCTGCGGAACTGATGGTATTACTTTTTACCAGATTGGTCAGACATTGATCCAGCGTCTGCATCCCCATGCCTTGTCCGGTCTGAATGGCGGAATACATTTGCGGCACTTTGGCCTCGCGTATCAGATTGCGTATTGCCGGGGTGCACATCATGATTTCATGCGCCGCGACACGGCCTGCGCCGTCCCGGGTTTTGAGCAGTGCCTGTGAAATCACCGCGCGCAGGGATTCAGACAACATGGCGCGTACCATTTCCTTTTCATCGGCGGGGAACACGTCAATGATACGGTCTATGGTCTTCGCCGCCGAGCTGGTGTGCAGCGTGCCGAATACCAGATGTCCGGTTTCAGCGGCGGTCATCGCCAGGCGGATCGTTTCCAGGTCGCGCATTTCACCGATCAGGATGACATCCGGATCTTCGCGCAAGGCAGAGCGTAACGCGTTGTTAAAGGACAGCGTATCGCGCCCGACTTCGCGTTGGTTAATCAGCGATTTCTTGCTTTCATGCACAAATTCTATGGGGTCTTCCACCGTCAGGATATGGCCCTGATCTTTCTCGTTGATGTAGTTGATCATCGCCGCCAGGGTGGTGGATTTACCCGAACCGGTAGGACCTGTCACCAGCACCAGTCCGCGCGGGAAGCTGGCGATGTCGGTAAAAATTTTCGGAGTTTTCAGGTCTTCCAGGCTGAATACCTTGGAAGGAATGGTACGCATGACCGCTGCCGCGCCACGCTGCTGATTGAATGCATTGACGCGGAAGCGTGCCAGATTGGGAATCTCGAAGGAAAAATCTACTTCCTTGTTTTCTTCATAGAACTTGCGCTGCCCATCGTTCATGATGTCATAAATCATGGCGTGGACTTCCTTGTGTTCCATGGCGGGTAAATTGATACGGCGCATATCGCCATGCACCCGTATCATCGGTGGCAGGCCGGAGGAAAGATGCAGGTCGGAGGCTTTGTTCTTGACACCAAAGGCAAGCAGTTCAGTTATATCCATTATAATGTTCCCGGTTTGGTGAGGCGGCTAACGGCCGTTAGATAGGGTGAAGGGCAAAAATGAGTAGGCGATTATGGCAACAATAGCGTCCAACTTGCAAGCTGTACGCGCCGCAATAGTGTCAGCGGCTGCTTCGGCAGGTCGAGCGGAGGAGGAGATTGGCCTGTTGGCGGTCAGCAAGACCTTCCCGGTTGACGCGATACGCGAGGCCCATTTGGCCGGACAGACCAGATTCGCCGAAAATTATGTGCAGGAGGCGTTGGGCAAGATTGCCGAGCTGGCTGATCTTGCCATCGAGTGGCATTTCATCGGCCCCATCCAAACTAACAAAACACGCAGTATTGCGGAGCATTTTGCCTGGGTGCATAGCGTGGACAGACTGAAGACAGCGCAACGTTTATCCGACCAGCGTCCGGCGCAGCTACCCGCCTTGCAACTGTGTCTTCAGGTCAATATCAGCGGTGAAGCCAGCAAGAGCGGGGTAGCGCCTGAGGCCGTCGCCGCCTTGGCTCAGGCTATCGTTCAATTGCCTCATGTCACCTTGCGCGGTTTGATGGCGATACCGGCACCGAGTGACGATGTCGCCGCGCAACATGCCGCCTTTGCCAGGCTGCGCGAACTGCGCGATCAGCTCAATCGGCAAGGCTTGCATCTGGATACGCTGTCCATGGGGATGTCGCACGATTTTGTCGCCGCCATTGCCGAAGGCGCGACCATGGTGCGCGTGGGGACGGCGATTTTTGGTAATCGGCTGTACCCGCGTGAGGCGGACAATCCGGGATTGGATGCGGGGTGAGTGTGGCTTACCCTGATTATTTTTTATACAATAAAATCAAAAGGTTATAGTATGAATATTTGTTTTATCGGCGGTGGCAACATGGCGACGGCCCTGATCGGCGGGCTGTTGGGGCAGGGTTTTGCGGCATCACAAATCAGCGTAGTGGAAATCAACGCGGAAAACCGCGCGCGCCTGCAAGGTGAATTTGCAGTACGCGCGGTGGATAGCCTGGCCGATGGCGTGGCGGGTAGCCAGGTCATTCTGTTCGCGGTCAAGCCACAGCAGTTGCGCGAAGTGGCACAGCAGTTAGCACCTTTGCTTGGCAGGCAGTTGCTGATTTCCATCGCCGCAGGTATCCGCGCCGTTGATCTGGCGCGATGGTCGGGCAGTCAGTCGGTGGTGCGCTGTATGCCCAATACGCCTGCCCTGATTCAGAGCGGCATGACTGGTTTGTATGCCTTGCCCGCCGTGAGTGGCGCGCAGCGCGAGCAGGCGCAAGCTATTTTGGCGGCGGTGGGCGAAACGCTGTGGTTGCAGGACGAGGCGATGCTGGATGCCGTCACCGCCATTTCGGGCAGCGGCCCGGCTTATGTGTTTTACATGATCGAAGCCTTGCAGCAAGCCGCCGTTGAATTGGGCTTCACGGATGAAGAAGCGCGCCGCCTGAGCGTGGCGACTTTTCTGGGCGGCAGCAAACTGGCGGCAGCGAGTGACGAGGAGGTTGCCGTATTGCGTGCCCGCGTGACCTCGAAGAACGGCACGACCGAACGCGCGCTTTTGAGTCTGGCCGAGCATCAGGTTGCCGAGCATATCGTACAGGCGGCGTTTGCCGCCGCCGCGCGTTCGCGCGAAATGGGCGATGAGTTGGGGCGGGCATAATGTTTAACGAAGCGCTGCTGTTTTTGTTCGATGCGGTCTTGCAGCCATACGCTGCGATCTTGTTGTTGCGTTTTCACCTGCAATGGTTGCGTGCGCCCTTGCACAATCCGGTGGGTGAATTCGTCATGGTGTTCACCAACTTCATGGTGTTGCCCACGCGTCGTTATATCCCCTCTGCCTGGGGGCTGGATAGTGCGACCTGGTTGCTGGCCTGGCTGGTGGAAATACTCTATCTGACCGGCTCGCTGTGGGCGCAAGGCTACCCGTTTCATGGCTATCCGCTGCTGGGTTTGGCACTGCTGGCGGCAGTCAAGTTGCTCAAGATCAGTCTTTATCTGTTGATGGGGGCGGTGTTCGCGCAAGCGATATTGTCGTGGACGAATCCGCATACGCCCGTTGCCTCGGTGTTGGATGCCGTTACCCAGCGCTTCCTGCAACCTTTGCGGCGCATCGTGCCGATGGTGGGCAGCATGGATTTATCCCCGATGCTGCTGTTCATCCTTTGCCAGCTTACGGTGATTGTGCCGATAGGCGCGCTGGAACACGTCGCCTCAAGGCTGTTTTGATTGAGAAGTCGGATTAAAGTGTCGGGTTGCGGCTCACGCCCAACCCGACCTTCCTGCTCCCCCGACCTGTTGCGGTCAGAATTTATTCGAGAATCAGACGTGCGTTAGTGGGTTGCACCGGACGGTTGTTGGGGTGGTGCATCGCATGAGCAAACTTCTCGATTTGTTCTTTTGAGGCCGTTACGGGTTGCTTCATGACCAGCCAGATGACACCTTCCGAACATGGGGGCGTGGTCAGTGAGCCGCTGAAACGGTAGTAAGCCGTGCTTTCCGGCATGACGGCAGTGCCGAGTACGTGCTCG
>PEUR01000094.1:7422-9566 GCA_002780675.1 Gallionellales bacterium CG03_land_8_20_14_0_80_55_15
TGGCGGATTTACCTTCTTCTTCCGGCATGGCTTGCCAGGCTTTTGCCAATTCTGCGTTGGCGGCACCTTCCTCAAACATCACCGCGATAACGGTCAGATTGCCATGTTCATCCGCGTGGACGAAATGCGCTTCCATCGGGAACGACTTGCCATTGATCTGGTTCTCGCTGGGCGCATGGGCGTGGAACTGTTTCAGTTCAAAGGTTTGATTGTCCAGCGTCATGGTGCTGCCCGCTGCGTAGTTGACCTGAATGGTGTGACCGTTGTTGACGACTTCGTCCCCGCCCGCCTGGTAATTAAACTTGATGGGTGACAGTTCGGCATCGGTAAAATGGGTCAGATTGATGGGAGATTGATTTTTCCCCGTGTAACAAGTGGCGAACTTGGCATCCAGATCGCTCCAATGGTCGGGGCCGTTTGAGCCATCGTAAGCCCAGTGCGCGTGATGCGCTGCGTGATGTTCGGCATGTTCATGTTCCGTCGCAGCTTGTTCGGCAAAAGCTCCCGCGCTGAGCAAGGCGGCGGTAATGGCAATGACGATTTGTTTCTTAAGCATATTTTCTCCCTGAGGGTATTTGGCTGAGGGTATTTTTAGTTATGGCGCGTCATGGGTAACGCGGGTCAACAAGGCAGACCAGGGAGGTTAACGCGGCAACCCTACATCAGGATGACATCGTATTGTTCTTGATTGTATTGCGTCTCGACCAGCATGGAGATGGGTTTGCCGATAAAGTCGGAAAGTTGTGCCAGCGATTGCGATTCTTCTTCCAGAAACATATCAATCACCTGTTGCGCGGCCAGGATGCGGTATTCGCTGGCATCGAACTGGCGCGCCTCGCGGACGATGTCGCGCAGGATTTCGTAACACACGGTCTGCGGTGTTTTAAGCTCGCCGCGCCCCTTGCAAACCGGGCAGGGTTCGCACAACACATGCGCCAGGCTTTCGCGGGTGCGCTTGCGGGTCATTTCGATCAGTCCCAACGGTGAAAAATTATTCACGCTGATGCGGGTATGGTCGCGCGCCAGAGCTTTTTTGAAGGCTTCCATGACCGCATCGCGGTGTTGCAGGTTGTCCATGTCTATGAAGTCACAGATGATGATACCGCCCAGATTGCGCAGCCGCAGTTGCCTTGCGATGACTTGCGTGGCCTCCAGATTGGTCTTGAAAATGGTGTCGTCAAAATTGCGCGCACCGACAAATCCGCCCGTGTTGACATCCACGGTCGTCATTGCTTCGGTCTGGTCTATGATCAGATAACCGCCGGACTTGAGGTCCACGCGTTTGGAAAGCGCGCGCTCGATTTCTTCCTCGATGTTGAACAGGTCAAACAGGGGGCGGACTCCCGGATAGTGCTCGATCAAGGCCGTCGCTTCGGCATGATAGTTGTGTGAAAATTCCTGCATTTTTTGGCGGGTGCTGCGTGAATCAACCAGAATCTTGGTGGTTTCCTGGCCGACAAAATCGCGCAACACACGCAGGCTGATATCCAGTTCCTGATACAACATCTGCGGGGAACTGGCGGTCTTTGCAGCGGTTTGCAGGTTGCTCCAGAGCTTGTCGAGATAGGCTATATCATTGGAGAAGTCAGCTTCATTGCAGGCTTCAGCAACAGTGCGGATGATGTAGCCGCCCTTGTGTTCGGGGGGCAGCTTATCTTGCAAAGACGCGCGCAACGTGTCGCGCAGTTCACTGCCCTCGATACGCTGCGATACCCCGATATGGGTTTCCTGGGGCAAAAATACCAGCAAGCGTCCGGCGAAACTAAGCTGGGTGGTGAGGCGTGCACCTTTGGTGCCTATGGGTTCCTTGATGACTTGCACCAGCAAATCCTGACCCTCAAACAGGAGGCGTTCGATGGGGCGGGCTTCATCGCCGTTGTTGCTGTTTTCCCAGATGTCGGCGACATGCAAAAAAGCCGAGCGTTCCAGGCCAATATCAATAAACGCTGATTGCATTCCGGGCAATACGCGTTTGACGCAGCCCAGATAAACATTGCCCGCGATGCCACGGTGGCTGCTGCGCTCGATGTGCAAGTCTTGCACCACGCCCAATTGCATCACCGCGACACGGGTTTCCTGCGGGGTGACGTTGATCAGTATTTCTTCGCTCATGAATTTTTATTATGTAATTAAGGTGTTATGCG
>PEUR01000209.1 GCA_002780675.1 Gallionellales bacterium CG03_land_8_20_14_0_80_55_15
TTCAGTCATTGGCATACTTTCAAAATGAGCTGCGGATTATCCTGCGATTCGGGTCAGTCTACAACCGCTTTGTCTGCATAACGATATGGCGGAAAGTTATGAGATGCCAGTGCGGTTGCTGAAGCCGAGCAGTTAATCCTAAATCTTTTTTCGTCCACGAAAAACACGAAAGTCACTAAATAAATCAACAGGTTAAATATGTTTAGCGATTCACCCGTCAGGTGATCGAGTTAATCGTGATAGGTATTTGAATTTGTTCGTGTTTTTCGTGGGCAAATACTTTTTCCAGGTTAATGATGCAAATCATGCAGCGATTTGCTGGCAGCCTCTATATTTGGCTGGCACCTTCGCGAGAGAAGCGGTGACAGTGGCCTTTTGATGAGCGGGCTTTGAATGGTGAATTGTTTTATCCGGAACCCGGTTAAGGGAGCTGTTATTTCATGTCGGACTAGTCAAGCTGGGAGAAAGACTCGTCCGGCGACCACATGCCACGATGATTTTCTGGCTCAGAAACCAGAAACTCACGCAATCTCAGCGTAGTGGCACCCATCTGGTCAGTCGGGCTATGGCGGACGAAATGACGCCCCGCATGGCGGTCACTATGCGCAATATGACCACTAAACCAATCCAGTAGAAGAAGTTGGGTACGGAAGGAGAGGTGGACTACATCGCAGTTTTCGGTGTCAAACGCTTCCTTGATAGTCGTGAAGTATTCGATAACTCGAGTGTGTTCACGCAGGTGTTCTTCCGCGTAGGGATAATTATATTGTGCCATCAATTCCGCTTCCTCTTCCCGGCTTTCCTTGAAATGGCTGGCAAGGTAGCTGAAGATCAAACGAATTTCGGTGAGATTGACGGCAATTGAAGCCTCAATAAACTCATTTACTTTGTTGAAGAGGTATCGGTGAGACTGGTCAATGACAGGGATGTGGATCTGATATTCCTTGCGCCATTCCATCTGTGTGTTCAATTCGCCGGTGGTGAAGTGCTGTCCGGTGGTTTGATATTGTTTACAACGCGAAAGATAAATGTGTGCCGGAATGTCCTTGGGGGTGTTTTCAATGCAGATGGCGAGCAACTTTATTGCAGATTCGATATCCTTCATGTGGTAATAGGCGAGTGCAGATTCAAATCTGGTTTTGTCCGCACGTTTGCGATCTCTTAGCTTGACCGGGTCGTTGTCGAATACCTCATAGATGGATAGCGGTTGGGTTTTGCCCTTGACGCGGATTCTATCCAGAAAGCGGATGTCGTACTTGCCTGGAATGGCGAGGTCATAAAGTGTGTTCTGGCTGATCAATAACGGGGTGTAATAGGTCTTGGTTGCGTTCTCAATACGGGAGGTCAGGTTGACTGCATCGCCGATAACGGTGGTATCCATCCGGGCCGGGCCGCCGACAGTACCTATCATGACCAGGCCAGTGTTCAATCCAAGGCCAATTTGCAGTGGCGCGTAACCCGCACTCGCGCGACCGGAATTGTATTTGTCAAGTTTTTCCAGCATATGGATTGCGCCACGCAACGCATCATCCGCACCTTGTGTGAAGAGTGCCAGAATGGAATCGCCGATATATTTGTCAATAATGCCGCCGTGAGTGCTGATGACGGGCTCCATCTGTGCAAGATAGGCGTTTAGAAAATCGAAGTTTTCCTGCGGGGTCATGTTTTCGGAAAGCGTGGTGAATTCGCGAATATCCGTACTCATAATGGTCAGTTTGCGTTCAAACTGGTCACCGAGTTGCACGTCCAGGATGTTATCTCTTCCCATGAGTTTGAGGAGTTGGTGCGGAATCAGGCGGCCAAATGCGCTTTCGGTTTGTTTTAAAACTTCCAGCAATTTTTTATGTTCGTGAGTGGTTCTGTTGTTCATGAGTTCTTCTTGCGTCAGCTTTTCCTTAAGCAGGGTGAGCTGTGTCGTATTGCGGGTGTTATTCCATTCTGCACGCGAGGAACGACTGGCTAATCCGAGTATCGAGGCTATCAGGACACCGCTCAGAAACACGGTCCATTGCTTGTCAACTTCTGTGAAATAGATTGCTGCCACCAGTAAGGTCACGACAAAAACGGCTGCCATGGCAGACAGGTAGGGCTGGATCAGACGAATTATTTTACCAAAACGCATTTTGTATATTTCCCTTGTTTGGTCTGCGGAGATTATGCACCCGGTTTGTGGATCAATGTTTGTTGGCGCGTATGGCGGCGCAACTTTCGCCGACCAGTGCCGGGCCGCGATAGATCAGGCCGCTGTATAGCTGCACCAGCGATGCGCCCGCCCGGATTTTTTCGGCAGCGTCCGCGCCAGTCAGGATGCCGCCTACGCCGATGATGGGTACGGCACCTTGTAGCTCGGCGGCGAACTGGCGGATCACATCGGTGGATTTGTCGCCTATGGGAGCGCCGCTCAAACCGCCCGTTTCTGCGCCCTGCGGCAGGTTTTCGACCCCCACGCGCGACAAGGTGGTATTGGTGGCGATCACGCCATCAATACGGTGCTGCACCAGCAATCGGGCGATTTGGGCGATTTGTTCCCCTGCCATGTCGGGCGCGATCTTGAGGGCAATGGGTACATATTTGCCGTGCAAATCGGCGAGTTTCTGTTGCTCGGCCTTGAGCGAGGAGAGCAGTTCGTTTAACTCGGTTTCACCTTGTAGCTGGCGCAAATTTTTAGTGTTGGGCGAGGAGATGTTGATGGTGACATAGCTGGCATGTGCGTACACTTTGCGCAGGCAAATCAGGTAGTCGTCGCTGGCCTTCGCTATCGGGGTGGTCGCATTTTTGCCGATATTTATGCCCAAAATTCCTTTGAAATGAGCTTGTTGTACGTTTTTAACCAGTTGCTCAACCCCGTCGTTGTTGAAGCCCATGCGGTTGATGATGGCCTGTGCAGACACCAGGCGGAACAGGCGCGGCTTGGGATTGCCGGGCTGGGGTAGCGGCGTGACCGTGCCGATTTCGATGAAGCCGAAGCCCAGTGCCGCCAGCCCGTTGATGCAGTCGCCGTTCTTATCCAGGCCAGCGGCCAGGCCGACGGGATTGGGGAAAGTCAGCCCCATCACGGTGCGCGGGTCATCGGCAATGCGCGGCGCGATCAGACCGCTCAAACCCAGCGAATATGCGGCATTCAGGCCGGTTAACGTGACATGGTGTGCCGTTTCGGGATCAAGCTGAAACAGCGCGGAGCGTAGCAGAGCATACATATTCAAACCTTCGTTATCAACGTGGCGATCACTTACCACTCCCGTCTGTCGTCAACTTTTTTTGACAACGACAGGGATCGGGAATTTTTTCTTTTGCGTGAACAGGCTGCTACGCGACTTGCCGCGCCAGTTTTCTGCGATCACATCGCCCAGTTGCAAGCACACTAGGCCGAACAGGGCAAAACCGGCTTGCGCCAGCAGCGGGCTGGATAAATTGATTTGCAGGCTGGCATTCATTTGGTAAGTCGCAACGGCGAGATTGCCCACCATGATGCCGGCAAATGCCGTGCAAATAATACGCCCCCAGTCGCCGCTTTTCAGGCCGGAAAAAATTGTGCTTTCGTTCCATAAAATTTGCAAAGCGAGCAGCAGCAGCAGCGGCGCGAGCCAGAACAACCAGAATAATTGTGCTGTCCACGATGCGCCGCCGAGCAGTCCAAGCAGGGCGAGTGGCAGCAGAATGAAGGTCAACGTTTCGCCCCCGGCAGGTGTGAAAGCAGCGTGGAAGGCGAGGAATTTGAGTACGCCGGGAAACACGGCGAGCAGCGCGCGGGTGACGAGTACGGCGGGCGCGAGCAGCGCGAATAACGGGGTGTAGAGCAGAATTTGCACCGGCACAGAATTGTCTTGAGCCACGCTCCAACTCGCCACGAATAGGTTCAGGTAGCTAAGCAGCCAGCCGAGCAAGGCACTGGCGATACTCATACCGATGAAGTAATTTCGCTGCGTGCTGAAGGGACTGTTGCCGGTGAGACGTTTGACGGTGTGATTGACCAGCAGCACATAAAATAGCAGCATCAGACTGGTGCGTAGCGTGGGGGTCAAAGTTTCATCGGTGGCAGTGGCTGCGTTGACAGCGAGTTCTCCCCACGCGCCGCCGCTCAAGAAAAGCCCTGCCAGCGGCAACAGCAGCAGTGCAGCAACAAAAATAGCCAAACGTGTTTTCATGCGGTTTTTCCTTTTCTGGTTCGGGTTTATTCGGGGTTGTTCTGGTTGATGAGGTGCTTCAATTTAGTATCTCCCAGCTCCCATTTTGTAGACCTTGCGCGGGTTGGTATTGGGTCTTGTACGACATTTTTCGGCTGTCTTTGATCCAGTAACCGAGGTAAACATAATCCAACTCCAGTTTGCGGCACAGTTCGATTTGCCACAGTACGTTGTACACACCGAAACGTGCGCGCGGTAAATCAGGATCATAAAAAGTATAAACCGAGGATAGCCCATCGCTGAGCAAGTCAATCACGCTGATCATGCGCAGCACGCCTGGTTTATCCTGTGTCGAACTGGAGGGCTCGCGGAATTCTACCAGCAGTGTGTCAACATGGCTTTGCAATAAAAAGGTCTGATAGGCTTCGTGATCGCTATTATCCATGCCGCCTTCGGGGTGGCGCACGCGCTGATAGCGTTGGTATAACTCGAAATATTCGGGTTTGTCTTGTAGCGGATGCAGGCTGGCTAACAGTTGCGCGTGCCGTTTCCAAGCCCGATTTTGGGAACGGTTCGCCTGAAATAACTTTGCCGGGATGCGCAGTTGGGTGCAGTCGCTACAGGCATCGCAATGGGGGCGATAGGTGAATGTGCCGCTGCGCCGGAAGCCATGCCGCACCAACTCGGAATACAGCGGCGTGTTGATTAAAAACGAGGGCGTGGCGACTTGCGAGCGCGCCTGTTGTTCCGGCAAATAGCTGCACGGATAGGGCGCGGTCAGATAGAAATGCAGCGCCGAGATAGGAACATCGTTCAATAGGCTCATTTGAATAGGTCGGTATCGAATTGCCAGGACGTACGGGGAGGCAAGTTTACCAAGACTTCCAGTAGTGCGATGAATTCACTGCGCGGAATTTGCCTCGCACCCAGCGAAGCGAGGTGGGGTGTGTGCATTTGGCAATCTATCATTGGCGTGATGGAGGTGTTTTGCCAGCGCAACAGTTGGCGGGTCAAATGCGCCAGCGCGATTTTTGAGGCATTGCTGGCAGAACTGAACATGGATTCACCATAGAACATCTGGCCGATGGCAACGCCATACAGGCCGCCGACCAGTCTGTCATTTACCCAAGTCTCGACCGAATGGGCAAAGCCCTGTTGGTGTAGCGCGCAATAGGCGGCGATCATCTGCTCGTCTATCCAAGTCCCGGCCTGTCCTGATCTGGGAGCGGCACAGGCGCGCATAACCCGCTCAAATGAGGTGTCGGTGCGCACTTGATAGTTGCTGTTGCGCAGCACTTTTGCAAGCGATTTTGAAATAATAAATTCATTTGGAATCAATACCATGCGCGGGGATGGACTCCACCATAACACTGGGTCGCCTGGGCTGAACCAGGGAAAAATGCCGTGACGATAAGCCTCCAGCAAGCGCTCTGGCGAAAGGGAAAGACTCGCTGCCAGCAAGCCGTTGGGTTCGCGCAAAGCCTGTGTGACAGGGGGAAACGGGGTATCTTCAGTTAACCATGGAATCATCTGGATAAGCCATTAGTGTTGTAGACAGTAATCACTTTGTTGATTATATTGCCAAGGGGATGCGGATTTTTGCGGTTTTTTTCACAAGCGAAAACTTATTTATAATCAATACATTGGATTCCTGTCTTCGCTGAGATGACGACTCAATCAGGGATTGCCTAAGGTTTGCTGGGCATCGGACATAATTAACGGTTGCAGGAAAAGGCTACAGCATGTTGGCAAGATTGTTTGGTAAAAAATGTAATCACCCCATGGCGGATATGAAATCTGCGCAAGCGTTGCTGGCGGGTTTGCCCAAAAACGATCTGCTTAAAGCGGCGACGGAATTAAGCGACTGGCTCGAATCGGTTACCGATTGCGAAGAGTTTGCTTTGGCAGATCAATTTGCTGTGATCAATATGCTCGACGAGCGGGCGCAGCACTATTCGCGCAAGTTGCAAGCCGAATACTTTACCTTGCCGGATTTGCACGTTTTTCAGGGTAATCGTTTGTGTCTGGTGCTGGGTAATTTGGCGCGACAGACCACGCAAGCCTATCTGATGCTTTTTAACCGTTATTGCCAAGGCGGCAAAGAAGTTGCCGCGTTCAATGCGTCGGTGCCTTTGTTGGTGGCGCGAGCGGTGCGAGCCAAGCGTGAACGCTTGAAATATGCCTCAATCCATTACGAACCGCATGACGATACAATCTGGGGTACGCTCGCGCAGCTCTACCGCCATGCCGGGCAACAGGACTACCTGGAAACCCGGTTGCGTCTTTATTCGACCAACGCGGAACTGACTTCAGTCAAGTTTGAGGCGGCGCAGATGCTGGCGTGGTATGCCTGTGGGGTAAATTCCTTAAGCCCCAGGGGGATGCATCTTGCCGAGCGTCTTATCGGTCATTATGGCGAGGTCATCGAGATTACCAACAAGTTGACCGAACACTCGCTGTTCGGCTTTGATCTGGTTCACCCGTTTGAACCTGTTCGTGTTGTGCTTGATGCAACCGTGCACCCGCAGATGCGTTATGTCGGTATGGCGGGGATGCAAGCCAAACTGGAAGACTTGCTTAACTTGCTGGAAAAAAATTTTGTTCCGCCAGAGATCAATTTGGGCGGAGTGTTTCGCGCCAGTTGGGTACTTGAAGCCGTCAAACATATCTTGGCTGTGCTGCGTTCTCCGCCCTTACGCAGTAGTAAGCGGCTGGAACTGGGGGGGGTAATAAAGGTGGTAAGCGGCTATGACAACCTGATCGAACGCTGCCTGGATTGGGCTCAAACAGGTACTGCCTGCGCGTTCGATGAATGGGCGCTTGATAATGCTAGTGCCAGCGGTTTTAGCGCCATCCTGAAGGGGCAGGGGGTGGATGGCATCGCTATAAGTAATTTGCTGGGCATACAGGCGACCGGTGTCAGGCATCTGGGTGTGGCCATCGTGCGGCGTTTGCTGCAAGACAGCGGGGGGCGCTTGCATGTGGGCGCAGAGGTGCTATCCACGCAGATTGCACGGGTGGACTTGCGTCAAAGTGTGGGCGGTGGATCGGGAAGCGTGATGCCTGCGCTATGGCTGTATGAAAAATCGGGCAGCCAACAGGGTTTCGCAAGATTGCTTTTGCAAGCGGGTCATTTTTCCATGAATCACAGCTTGGTAAGCTGTTTTGAGGGGAAAAATTACCTGTTGATTCCAGTTGAATTGGAAGAAGGTAATTCAGATTATGACCTGGCCAGATTTCACACCATCGAGCAGGTTTGTAATGAGGTCTTATAACGCAGGGTGTTGTTAGTCAAGTGACTGCGCTGCCCCGATTTTGTTGGTTGGCATCGGGTCTGCTCTCAAGTCTTTATGTGGGCACTGTTTATTTGTACAGTCCGCATAGATATAGAGCGAATGATCGCGAATGCTGAATCTGCGTTCGATCGCTACTTTTTCCTGACGTGCTTCTATGGTCGCATCGTAAAATTCCTCTACATGACCGCATTGCATACACACGATGTGGTCATGGTGCTTGCCCTGATTGAGTTCAAAGACCGATTTTCCACCCTCAAAGTAGTTTCGCACCAATAGCCCGGCTTGCTCAAACTGGGTCAATACGCGATAAACCGTGGCCAGCCCCACGTCATCGCCACTTGCCATCAGTAATTTGTAAACATCTTCTGCGCTTAAATGGTGCTCTTGGCTGGATTCAAACAAGCTTAATATCTTGAGCCGTGGCGTGGTGGATTTCAGACCGACAATTTTCAGATGTTCAGGTTGGCGCATGTTGGTGTTCCCCCAATAATTTCGTCAATCATGCCGCAAAGTGTTTGCAGATGCAAATGATAACGATTATCATTTGCATCATTCTTTCATCCAAGGTTGGTCATGACACCCATTTCTTCGCTTATCTCACTATTTTTACTGGTATTTTTTCAATCGGTATATGCCGGCCCCGCCGATTATATATACACGCCCAAGGTCGAATATGGTGAGCGTGAGGTGGGCATCCATTATGGAATCGCAGCGCCAGTAGCAGGAAAACGTGCGCAGGTAAGCAGTCTGGGGATAGGCTACGGCTTGAGTGAAAATTGGTTTTCGGAGTTGTATCTGAAACAGACCCGCAATGGCGGGCAGCAGGCAACATTGGCCGAGTGGGAAAATAAATTTCAACTGACCGAAACGGGAAAATATCCGATAGAAATGGGCTTGCTCACGGAGCTGGAAATACCTATTAGCGGCAAGGTGCCGTGGGAGTTCAGGTTCGGGCCTTTGTTGCAGGCAGCATTCGGCAAATTACAGTTGAATGGGAATTTGCTTTTTGAGCGCGCGTTTGGCCGTGCGGATGAGGATGGTGTGCCATTTAGCACAAATATGGGCTATCAGTGGCAAGCGAAATACCCATGGCGGGCTACTTTTGGCTTTGGTTTGCAGGGGTTCGGTGAGGTTGGGACGTGGAACAGCTTATCCGCACAGGCAGTACAGAACCATCGTGTTGGCCCGGCTATTTTTGGCAAATTACACCTCGGCAACCAGCAGTCTATCAAGTACAACGCCGCTTGGCTGGTTGGGGCGAGCGCGGCAGCGCCCAACCACATTCTCAGGACAACGCTCGAATACGAATTTTGAGCCAAGCCTCTATGTCACGCAATTCTGCCGGATTGACAGCATGTTGCATGGGATAGTCGTGCCATTCGATACGATAACCCTGTGCCAATAATGCCTCTCTTGATGTAACCCCCAACGAGTAGGGCACGATGGGGTCGTTGCGACCATGCGCTATGAAGAGGGGCGTGAGCCGTGAGTCTGGCGTGGCGGCCGCAGCAACGGTATCGGCCAGCGGCAAATAAGCCGATAGTGCCAGCACCCCGGCCAAATGTTTGCTTTGGCGTAATGCCGTATGCAGCGCGATCGCCCCCCCCTGTGAAAATCCTGCCAGAAAAATATGGTGTGGCGCGATGCCGCGTGCGACTTCCTGCGCGATGAGTGCTTCGATGTCTGCCTGCGCCGCGCCGATACCCGCTGCATCCTGCTCTGCACTTATATCGTTCCCGGAAATGTCATACCAGGCGCGCATCACAAAACCACCATTAACCGTGACTGGGCGACTCGGTGCATGAGGAAAAATATAGCGCACCGCAACGGGAAGTTGCAATTCGTCTGCAATGGGTACGAAGTCCTCACCGTCTGCGCCCAGACCGTGCAGCCAGATGATGCTGAAGGTCGGTTGTTGCGCCGTCTCAAGGGCGATATGGGGAAGAATTGCGGTCATTTATGGCTCCTGTGCTTGGCTTGATACGGTATGTCCAGCGAGAACACTACCTAGTTCTCATCCAGAAACGTAACGATTTGATTTAATTGAATAAAACGTAATTTTGTATTGGAAAAACCCGGTTGAAATGTGTATAATTACTTTCA
>PEUR01000028.1 GCA_002780675.1 Gallionellales bacterium CG03_land_8_20_14_0_80_55_15
TGCTGCTGGAAAAATTAAAATCGTAGGGCGCAATCGTTATTGCGCCGGATGAATCAACAGGTGCGAATGCGCTTCGCGTATCAACACCCTACCCACCGTACATGACCCTACACCCGCTTAAACTGGTTTCCCTTCAGTCGCAGCTTGTTGATTTTACGGCGCTGCCGCCGCTGTCGCTGTATATCCACGTCCCTTGGTGCGTGAAAAAATGCCCGTATTGCGATTTCAATTCGCATGAGGTGCGCGCCTCCTCCCTCCCCATGAAGGGGGAGGGGAGGGGTGGGGGTGAAAAGCCATTATTTCAGGAAGCAGAATACGTCGCCGCCCTGACCCGCGATCTGGAGCTGGCCTTGCCGCAAATCTGGGGTCGCCGTGTTTATACCGTGTTCTTTGGCGGCGGTACACCCAGCCTGCTTTCCGGCGCGGCGGTCACCGAGATATTGCGCCAGGTGCGCATGTTGTTGCCGCTAAGCCTGGATGCCGAAATCACGCTGGAGGCCAACCCCGGCACGGTGGAAGCCGACAAATTCGCCGCCTTCCGCGACGCGGGCGTAAACCGGCTGTCGCTGGGCATCCAGAGTTTCAACGACGACCACCTGAAGGCGTTGGGGCGCATCCATTCGGCGGACGAGGCGCGTGCGGCGATCGCCGTCGCGCAGCGCCATTTCGACAATATCAATCTGGATTTGATGTACGCGCTGCCCAATCAAACACTGGATGAGGCTTTGCAGGACGTGCGAACCGCGCTGGACTTCAAGCCGCAACACCTGTCCGCCTATCATCTGACGCTGGAGCCGAACACCTTGTTTTCCCGCAATCCGCCGAGCCTGCCGGACGATGACACGAGTGCCGACATGCAGCAAAGCATCGAGGGTTTGCTGGCTGAACACGGCTACCAGCATTACGAGACTTCTGCCTTCGCGCAAGCTGATCGCCGCGCCAGGCACAATCTCAACTATTGGCAGTTCGGCGATTATCTAGGGATAGGCGCGGGCGCGCACAGCAAGTTGAGTTTCCCCGACAAAATCATTCGGCAAGCGCGCTACAAGCAGCCCCAGGCCTATATGCAACAAGTGTCGGCGGGCGCGCCGATACAGACTAAAAACGAAGTCAGTCGGGAAGAATTGCCGTTTGAATTCATGATGAATGCGCTGCGTCTGAACGAAGGGTTTGAGCCGGGCTTGTTTAACGAACGCACCAGCCTGTCACTTGTCTCCATTCAGCGCGAACTGCTGGTGGCGGAAAAACGCGGGCTGTTGCACCGCGACCACCAGCGCATCGCACCGACACCGCTAGGGCAACGCTTTTTGAATGACTTGCTGGAAGTGTTTCTGAACGAGAAAAGGTAGCCAGCGTAGCCCGGATGAAGCTATGCGAAATCTGGGAAAACTGGTGCGCAAGCGCCCCTATCTGCGTTCCTTATTTCCTGATGAACACCAAATCCCAAACCCCATGCCCCAGCTTGATGCCGCGCTTTTCGAACTTGGTGAGCGGGCGGTAGTCGGGGCGGGGGGCGTAGTCGGTGGCGGTATTGGTAAGCAGCGGCTCGTCGCTCAATACCTGTAGCACCTGCTCGGCGTAGTTCTGCCAGTCGGTGGCAACGTGGATATAGCCGCCGGGTTTGAGTTTCGCCATCAGCTTTGCGATAAAGGGCGACTGGATCAGGCGGCGCTTGTTGTGGCGCGCCTTGTGCCACGGGTCGGGGAAGAAGATGTGTACGCCGTCGAGCGAGTTGTCCGCGATCATGTCGCGCAGCACTTCGACCGCATCGTGCTGGATGATGCGGATATTGCTGATGCCCTGCTCGCCCATTACCTTGAACAGATTGCCCACGCCGGGGGTATGCACTTCCAGGCACAGGTAATCGTTCTGTGGATTCGCAGCAGCGATGGTCGCCGTGCTATCGCCCATGCCGAAACCGATTTCCAGTATCCTGGGTGCGGTTCGTCCAAAAGATTGATTTAAATCAAGCGCTTGTGTCGAGTATGGGATTCCGTAGATCGGTTGCAAGGTGTCCACAGCGCGCTGTTGCGCAACCGTGACGCGGCCCTGTCTTAATACATAGCTGCGGATGTGGCGGTTTTTGAGGGCTTCAGTGTCGGTCATTTTCAATACAAATCAGTTCGCAGATGACACCGTTTTAATCTGCGTCAATCTGTGTCATCTGCGGATAAGGTTTTAGGGTTTATTAACTGCGTACCGGGGCGATGATGCCAGCGGCAGGTGAGCTGGGACTGGCGCTGTAGAGCTTTTTCGGCATACGTCCGGCAAGGTAGGCGCTGCGTCCGGCTTCGGTGGCTTGCTTCATGGCGGAGGCCATCAGCACCGGATTTTTTGCACCGGCAATCGCGGTGTTCATCAGCACGCCAGCGCAGCCAAGTTCCATGGCAATCGCGGCGTCCGATGCCGTGCCCACGCCCGCATCCACGATCACGGGCACGCTGACTTTGTCCAGGATGAGTTGCAGATTCCACGGATTCAAAATCCCCATGCCGGAGCCAATCAAGGAGGCTAACGGCATGATGGCCACACAGCCGATGTCTTCCAGTTGCTTTGCGATAATCGGATCGTCCGAGGTATAGACCATCACCTGAAAGCCCTCATTCACCAGCGTTTTTGCGGCGGCGAGGGTTTCGATGACGTTGGGGTATAAGGATTGAGGGTCGCCCAGCACTTCCAGCTTGACCAGACTATGGCCGTCCAGCAATTCGCGCGCCAAACGCAGGGTGCGCACCGCATCATCTGCCGTGTAGCATCCTGCGGTATTGGGCAGATAGGTGAACTTTGACGGGGGGACGGCATCCAGCAGACTGGGTTCGTTGGGGTTTTGGCCAAGGTTGGTGCGGCGTATCGCTACGGTGACGATTTCAGCGCCGCTGGCATCCAGCGCCGCGCGGGTTTCAGTGAAATCCCTGTATTTTCCCGTGCCGACCAGCAGCCGAGAGGTGTAATTTTTTCCTGCGATGATAAGCGGATCGTTCATGTTGTTATCCTTTTGATTATATTTAATTTTAGCGCAAAGACCGACGATTCAACGAACTTAACCGCCCCCCACCGCCACGACGATTTCCAGCTTGTCGCCATCCTTAAGCGGGGTTTCGGCATACGAGCTGCGCGGCACGATGTCGCCGTTGCGTTCTAATGCGATGCGTTTTCCGGTGTAGCCCAGTTCGGCGATCAGCGCCGCGATGTTGCAGGAATCGGCTAATGGGCGCGCTGCGCCGTTGATATATACAGTAATCACTTTCAATTTACCTCTCAGTTAAGCTAGAATGCGCGACCTGAACGCGGGTGTAGTTCAATGGTAGAACGGCAGCTTCCCAAGCGTGCGACACGCGTCGCTACAGGTCTTAAGAACCTTCTCGTCACGATATAGAGCGAGAAAATCTGAATTGGCCGCTGACCAATTGAAATAAACAGTTGATGTGCAAACATCATTAAGCAACACAAAAAAAGCATTATAAAGTGTTACAACAAAAATAGCAGCGTACACATAACTTCGTGGAAGCTGCGTAGCGGCCTAGGCTGCATAAGTAATTGTTCTACTATTTGGTAAGAACATAAATAGAGATGAACCGAGGGTTCAGCCCCTCGTAGTCTAGGAGCAGTGCGTCACTGGTAACGGTGAGGTGCTAAGCGCTCTGACAATGTAGCCACCTTACGGGGTATGTCAAACTCCGTGAGGGGTTTGATATGATTTCGGGAGTTGCACCCGGATGAGGCACTAGGCTGAGTTGGATGATTAATGTAATGTGAACCGCTGTTAAACGTCGTCAAGCTTGTAGAGCCAAAGGCAACTTGCAGTATCGGGCTCTGGCCAAAATGGCACGTGATTGGTTATTTGTTTGCTTGGTACAAATACGCTGACATACAATCACCGGCGAAAAGGCGGAATCTTCCCAACTCGTGTTACTTGTGCGGAACGTGGTAAGCCCAATACGGTGTCCGGCTAATCTGGCGGACAAGGATAATCGCAAGGTTATCTGATACTGTAGTGGGTATAGGATTGTGGAAAAAGCGAATGCTGTGCTGTAATGGCTCAGATAGGGGATGAAACGATTGCCCTGACGTGAAAGCGTGCAGACTTCTACTAGGTGACCTGTCGCGAGACTGGTTTGTGAATCGTACCCAGTGGGGATAGATGTTTATCCCCTAGGGGTAAAGCGTCTATTCCCTCGGGATTATGTGCGGGTGTAGCTCAATGGTAGAGCTCTTGCTTCCCAAGCAAGTGACGAGGGTTCGATCCCCTTCACCCGCTCCAATATCGGAGGTTGATATGGACGCTAGGTATCAAGAAGGCGATGTTGCCTCCGCAGTTTGGCATAGTTGGCACCAGATTCAATGGTCTGACGCACACCAATCTGTTGCGAGGTTACAGACGCGTATCGCGAAAGCGACAAATAACAATGAGTGGCGGAAAGTGCGCTCGTTGCAACGGCTCTTAACTCGATCCATTAGTGCGCAAGCATTAGCGGTCAAACGAGTAACAGAAAACCGTGGTCAAAAAACTCCGGGTGTAGATGGTAAAACTTGGAGTACTCCAGAAGAAAAGTGGGAAGCAGTCTTAGGTCTCAGCAACAAGAGATACAGACCGTTACCGCTACGACGCATATATATCCCCAAAGCAAACGGTGACAAACGCCCACTGGGCATTCCAACCATGCGCGACCGGGCGATGCAGGCGTTGCACTTACTCGCATTAGATCCTGTAGCCGAGACAACCGGAGATACGCACTCATACGGCTTCCGCCGTGAACGGGCTACTGCCGATGCCATAGAGCAAGTACGAAATGTACTTGGTCGAAAAACATCACCACAGTGGGTGCTTGAGGGCGACATCAAAGGGTGTTTTGACAACATTAGTCATGACTGGCTGGTTGATCACGTCTGTATGGACAAAATCATCCTCAGGAAATGGCTGAAAGCGGGGTTTGTTGAGATGGGAAAATTGTTCCCAACGAACGCCGGAACACCGCAAGGAGGAATCATCTCCCCGGTGCTGGCAAATATGGCGCTGGATGGATTGCAGCACGAACTGACAGGGATGTTTCAAACAGTCCGGCAGGCGCGTGAAGCGAAAGTTCATTTGGTGCGGTATGCAGATGACTTCGTGATTACCGGCAGTTCGAGAGAGTTGCTGGAAAAACGGGTCAAACCTTTGGTAGTACAGTTTTTAGCTAACAGAGGCTTGGTTCTTTCCGAGAAGAAAACCACCATCACTCATGTGGCGGAAGGGTTCGATTTTCTGGGATGGAATGTCAGGCGTTTCAATCGGATGTTGCTCACGCAACCCTCGAAGAAGAACGTCAAAACATTTATGACCAAGATAAGCGATACGTTGAGGGCAATGCGCACAGCCAAACAGGAAGACGTGATCTACAAACTCACTCCGATGCTTCGGGGGTGGGCGAATTATCACCGGAGCCAGATGGCGACGCGTACCTTCGCAAAATGCGATCACTTGATCTGGCAAATGTTGTGGCGCTGGGCGGTTCGTCGTCACCCTAACAAGGGGAAGCGGTGGATCAAACAGCGTTACTTCGTGAGCTTCAAGGGGCGTGATTGGCGCTTTGCCGAGAAGGATAAGATTCTGCCCGTCTTGGGTGAGTTTCGGAAACGTACTCACATCAAGGTTCAAGCAGAGTCAAATCCGTACAATCCGGCGTTCGATGAGTACTTTACCAAGCGGCTTGCCCGCAAAATGGATACGGTGCTCACAGGACGCAGAAAATTACGTTGGTTGTGGTGGTGGCAGGAAGGACTTTGTCCGATCTGCCTTCAAAAGATTACGCGAGATACGGGGTGGCATCTGCACCATCGGGTCAAACGGTCTCAAGGAGGTTCGGATGTACTCACCAATCTGGTGTTGCTGCACCCGAATTGTCATCAACAGCTACACGTAAATGAGTAACGACAATCCGCTGGCATTGCTCTTGATTGAGTGATGTTTCTGGGTTGCTTGAGCCGGATGCGGGGAAACTTGCAAGTCCGGTTCTTAGGGGAGGGGGTGGCCGTGAGGCTGCCTCCTTACCCTCCTGCATACGAGGGTTCGATCCCCTTCACCCGCTCCATCCCCGTTTTATCCACGATTCCTTCAATAAATCTGCCCGTCATTTTACCTGCTGATCGTGCATTGCGATACGCGAGACGAAGGCCATCGCCAGCAGATTGGCGAATATCGCCACATAACCCACCCGGTCGTAGCCGATGATTTGTCCCGTCGCATTTTGCGTGGTGATGAATCCTGCCAACGTCGCCGCCAGCCCACTGGCGAGTTGCTGGATGGCCGAGTTGAGCGACATGAACGTGCCGCGCAGTTTCGGCTGCGCCGCCGAGGTGATAATGGCCATGGCCGGGATCATGCGCCCCGAGACCAGCACGAAAAACGCGGTGGTGCAGCCGACCCACAAACCCAGCGGTGCGAAGGTCAGCTGGGTGACGGCAAGCACCGGCAAGGTCGCGGCCAACGCCATGATGCGGTAGATTTTTACCTTGCCGCGCTGATCCGCCCAGCGCCCGATGCGCCGTGATGTCAGCAGCGTGGCCGCGCCGCCGAACAGATAAATGTAAAAAATATCCGCTTGCGCGATGCCGATATTCGCCACCGCGTACACCGTGATGTAGGGAATCACGGTAAAGCCGGAAAACAGGATCAGCAGGGTGAACAGCAAGGCGCGCAGGTGGTTTCGGTCGCGCAACACCTCAAACATCGCCGCGAAGGGATGGGTGCGTTTTTTTAGGGTGAGATGATGGCGCACATCCGGCAGGAAGCGCTGCGCGATCAGGATGAACAGCACCGTGCTGGCAGCGATAAACAGAAACGGCGCGCGCCACTGGAATTGGTTCGCCAGCCACAACGACACAGGCACGCCCGCCACGGTCGCCAGCGAGAACGAAGTCGAGATGATGCCGCTGGCGGTGGCGCGGCGCTCGAACGGAATCAGATCGCCCACCAGCGTTTGCACCATCGCGCCCACCACCCCGCCGAAAGCGCCAGCCAGACCGCGCGCCACCAACAGCGTGGTGTAGCTGGGGGCAAGCGCACACGCCAGCGTCGCCAGACCGAACAGCCCAAAGACGATTAACAACAGACGTTTGCGCTCGAACCTGTCCACAAAAGTCGCGGCGAGCAGCCCCGCCAGCGCCGCGCTGAAGCTGTAGCTTGCCACCAGAAAACCGAATTCATGCGTGCCGATAGCGAACTCGCGCATTAGAATCGGCCCCAGGGGCATCATGATCATAAAGTCGAGAATGTGCGAAAACTGCATCCCCGCGAGGGTCAGCAGCAGATAACGCTCGCGCAGCTGGGAAAGGGTGTGGTGCATGTTGAAAAGAAGGATTAGCTTGAAACTTGAGCTGCGATTCGTTTGCCCCACTCCTCACTTGTGAGGGAAGGGGGCAGGCAAGGCAGGTTTGCGAGTTGTTGCCCACAGGGCAACATCCCTGTGAGAATTATTTCATTATCAGGGGGGGCATTATTGCCATGCCCGTCAGTCGGGCGGCATTTTAACAGGATATTTGTAGCCCGGATGACGCGCAGAGGATATCGTAACCTGGTTCATGGTTTATCTGGCCTGGTTGAATTCAATGCCCCTGCGGTATTGCGGTATTGCCCGCCACGTCGGGTGTAGCCCGACCTATATTGGGTTACTGTTTGTCCTGCCTGGGACGCGTGAAAAAAGTTGTTGCGCTAACCTTATTTCAAGACTTCGCCCTTGGCTAGCAGAGGCGCGCGCAATAGCGCAAAGTCCTTGGGTGACAGGTATTGCAGCACGGATTTTTCTTTGCCGCTGGTTACAATATCCAGCCCGTGTTGCGGGTATAGCCAGTGGACGATTTCGGTATTTTTCTCGCGTATGCGCTGTGCGGGTTCACCGAAGCGCTTGGTGATGATGGCCTCATCAATGCTCAGGTTGGGGAGATAGGTCAGGCTGCTAACCGGCAGTGTGCGTACATGCTCCAAATCAGCGAAAGTCATCGTGATATGTTTGCCGCTGGTGTCGTTGTTCAGGCGCAGTCCCCGTTCGTATATGCCTTGTAATTCTTCCGTTGGAACGGCGATGGTCATGATTATTTTGGCTTTTAGACCGTTAAAATTGACTTCTTCATAGAAGGCTTCAACCGACTTGCCGCCCGCAGAAGGCTTGAACAGGCTGATTTCGGCGACTTCCTTGAAGGTTTTCTCCACATCGCCGAGGGATGTGACTCCCAGCGTCACGTTAAAGACGCGCGTAGTGTCAGGCGTTGGGTGGGTGATATGCCAGGGCAGGGTGTCCGGCGTATTGGTCGCCTTTCCTGGCATCATCAGCAGTATTGAGATAACAACGACGACGAGTGCCGTAGCACCCAAAATGATTTTCTTGTCCATATTAAACTTTCCTGGTTTTTTGAGTTAAGGCTAATGCGGCAGCAGGAACCCTACCGCTGCTGCATTGATGTTCTGCATCAAATTCCAGTACGACCAGAACCAGAAGCACCACCATGAAAGGGAGTTGACCGATGCCGAAAGCAAGTGCATATCCGGCTACTTTACTTATGTCTAACTGGGCACCGCCCAACAACAACGCGGCGGTTAGTGTGCCAGTCACGACGAAGAGCAGCAGAAAAAGCCTGGCGCGTTGAGCCGCCAGCAAAATGTGTGACAGCACAAAGTCGGAGGTTTCGCAAATGATGGCACGTTTGGCCTTGAACAGCACATTGCCAAGCAACGCGAAGGAAATGACCGGCATCAAATACAGGGGGATGAAACTGCTTTTAATAAAACCCAGGGCGATGACGAAAAGGAAGACATGTACCACGATAAAGTCGAACAGCAACATTGAGTGTAATTTTTTTGCGCGTGCGATTTCGGCTTGAGTGACTTGCGGCTCCATATTTAATGCCCTCCAGTAAATAAATCAGATTTAAGAATAATGAACCAAAAACTTTTTTGCCCGAGAAAAAATAATTTAACCATATAAATCAATATGTTGCATATATTTGGCGATGCGCTCGTGAGGTGATGGAGTCAATCGTGACAGGTATTTAAATTGGTTTGTTCGTGCTTTCTGTGGACAAATGCTTTTTCCAGGGTGAAATGATTACGATTGCGGCGAAACTAGCGTGAACCCGATAGGCAGGCTTGCAAGCCCGCCAAGTCGAGAATCTCGATGGACTTGATGTGGATGCGTATCATGCCGTGTTGTTGCAGCAAGGACAAGGTGCGGCTGACGGTTTCCAGCTTCAGCCCCAGATAACTGCCTATCTCGTGGCGAGACATGCGCAGTTGGAATTGGGTGGGAGACAAGCCGCGCGTCGCGTAGCGTTGCGAAAGATTGAGCAAAAAAGCGGCCAGCCGTTCTTCGGCGCGCATTGAGCCTAGCAGCAGCATGATGCCTTGGTCGCGCACGATCTCGCGGCTCATGAGTTTGTGCAGATGGCGCTGTAGCGTAGGGATTTCGCGGCTCAAGGTTTCCAGTTTGTTGAACGGAATTTCACATATCACACTGCTTTCCATTGCGACCGCCTCGCAAGTGTGGAAATCGGTACTGATTGCATCCAAACCGATAATTTCCCCCGCCATTTGAAAGCCAGTCACTTGTTCGCGGCCATCATCGTGCAGCACTTGTGTCTTGAATGAGCCATTCTGTATGGCGAACAGGGAACGGAATTTATCGCCGCTGCGATACAGATAATCCCCGCGAGTGTAATTGCGTTTTAACGGGTTCATCTCATCGAGCTGGTCAATTTCCTGCTGATTCAGATTGACGGGCAGGCAAAGCGAGGCCAGATTGCAACTGGAGCAAGCAGATTGAACG
>PEUR01000126.1:0-20619 GCA_002780675.1 Gallionellales bacterium CG03_land_8_20_14_0_80_55_15
TCCTCGATGCGCAAAATAAAAGTGCCGCCAAATTTGCGGGCATATGCCCATGAATACAAGGCAGTGCGAGCCCCCCCTATGTGCAGATAACCGGTGGGACTGGGGGCAAAACGGGTACGTATCGTCATAACTTGAACTTTGGAAGACAAAAAAGAAGGCGCATTTTACGAGTTTTGTCAGCCCAATGCATAAATAACCCACCCATCGCACAAATAAATTGACCAGAATCGGTTCGATATGCTTTAATTCGCGCCCTTCCAAAGGCAACCCAAAGGGCGGTTAGCTCAGTGGTAGAGCACTGCCTTCACACGGCAGGGGTCACTGGTTCGAACCCAGTACCGCCCACCAACAGCAGTAACAAGCGGATAAAGTGTCGCCGTTTTGAGCGACTACAAAATTCTCATTACCCGCTTCTCAAGCCCCCAGACCACTGGAATCAACGTTTGCGCAGCGGATCCAACAAAGATGACAGACCGTTGTGGTCGAGTTCCTGCATCAAGGCGAGCAGTTTACCCAGTTCGCCGGGCGGAAAACCAACCCGCGCAAACCAGTTCAGGTAATGTCCGGGCAGGTCGGCAATCAGCCGCCCCTGATATTTACCGTAAGGCATCACGCGCGTGACCAATAATTGCAGGGCTTCGCTATCCATCGTTATCGCGGCACCTGCACCAGATGCGATGCCTCGCGCCTGCCGGGTCGAAAATAATCGGTATTGTCATAAAATTCCGCGTTCTGCGCTGCCCATCCCGGCACGCCCAGCAGCGGCACCGGGGCGAGTTCGCGGGTACTGCGGCAATGTTCGGGGTTAGCCAGATAGTCCGCCAGCCTGGCATCCAGATGCGCCAGTTGTTGAGCCTGCGGCCAACTGAAAAAATCTTGTTCCACCGCCAACAACAAGCCTTGCCCGGTCATGCCGATATAAGGTTGCAAAGCCTTTTCGTACAAGCCGTGACCCAAAATATAGAACCCCATGCGGCTTTGCACCTGTTCCCGCCGCTGCCAGAACAGTTCACGCCAGGAAAAATGACGCAACAACCCCGCCCACTCCTCATCGGCATAGGCCACAATCACGCCGGATTCATCCAGCAAAGTATGGGTATCACGCACCGCACCGCGCTGGCTGCGCGTTTTCGCACCGCCCGCAGTCAATGCCTGATAGTGGCGCGCATTGATGGCCGCTTTGGCCTTGGGGAAGGTCAACCACACCAGCGCATTCAATAAGTCGTGCCAGTTATCCGTGCGTGTCTGGACTTCGCCGCTCAAGTAACAGCGCGGTTCGTATTGCGCCTCGAATGCAAGCCTCCCCCTGCTCTGCCCGACGAAGCGCAACGGATGCCCTTGCTGCACCGCGATGGCTTGTGCCGACAACAAACCGTTCAACTCGTCAAGCGTGGGAAATCCATCCGTCTTGACGCGCGCAATAACAGGATGGAGGGGCGCAAACAAAGGCGATTGCAGCAATGTTTGCCAGTCGGGTGGCGAATTCATGGCTACACGCGAAAATCAGGCACTGACCTTGACGGGCAAGCCCAGGCGAGCGATGCGTTCGGCAAACGCCTGGAGCGTAGTGGCGGGCAAGGCGGACAGGCGCGGCGCTTCCCGTTGCAGGGAGGGGCGCGCCAGCCCATACAACAAAACCCCTTGTAACGGATGACCGTCACGCAACAATCCGGCGACAAATTGCAGATAATCTTCCTCGTCTTCTGGCGAGGGTGGCGCGCCGTCCAACGCGAACCAGCAGGTTTGCAGCCAGGTCGGACAGGCCGCCATCGCCGCGATAAGATTGGCGCGCACCTTGTCCATGCGCGCCTGGGTATCGTTGATGCGCAGCATTCCGGCGGCGCTGGCGCGATCCAGTTTGAACCACACTTCGCCGCCCATCCCCGCCATAATGCGCAAGCCTTGTTGCACGTCAGCACGATACAGCAGGCTGCCGTTGGTAATCAGCACGGTCTTCACCGTTTGCGGCACAGCCAGCTCATGCCGCACGCGCGCGATGAGTTCAATAACGGATGAAAATTCAGCCGCGCTGGTCGGCTCGCCGTTGCCGGACAGTGCGATGTCGTTGATGCGCCGCGCCCCGATAGGCACGCGGGTTTGCATGAAGTCGCCGTGCAGCAATTCGGTCAAAAATCCGCGTAATTCCTGTTCCAGCAGGGCTAAATCAAGCAAAGGGGCGGCACCACGCGTCAAATCGGGAACCTGGCAGTACAGGCACCGCCAGTTACAAGCATTGTTGGGATTGAGATTGATGCCGACCGACACGCCCCCGGCACGGCGCGAGACCACCGGATAGACATAGCGCAACGCCGCGCTGTCGCGGTCATGGTTCACTATATTAAGCATGGATGTATTCAAGAATCACCCAGAGATAAATAATCTGCCGGATCCACGGGTTTACCGAAACGGCGCACTTCAAAATGTAACGCGACCTGATCGCTGTCAGTGTTGCCCATTTCGGCAATCTTCTGGCCGCGCGTTACCGTCTGTCCTTCTTTTACCAGCAACTGGTCATTGTGGGCGTAGGCGCTAAGATATGTATTATTATGTTTAATAATCAATAACTTACCGTATCCTCTTAAACCGCTTCCGCTATAAACCACTTTACCCGGCGCACTGGCTAAAATAGGCTGACCGAGCTGACCCGCAATTTCTATACCCTTGCGATTGTCGGTTTCAGAGAATTTGCCGACCAGTTTCCCTTGCGTTGGCATACTCCATTCCAGCGCATCGTCCCCACCCTCATTGGCGCTATTCGCGGCTTTTGTTTCGGGTTTGGCTGCAACGACTATTTTGCTCTCCACCTTGTCAGTGCGCGCAGCATTGGCTGACGGAGTGCGCCCCTGCACTTTAGCAACCGCTGCTGGGCTGTAGGCGTATTTTGAAACTTTGGGTTGTTCCTTTATCAAGGGATGTTGCGTTGCAACAACGGGCGCATAACCGGCTACCCCCGGGAATAGTCTGATTTGCTGGCCGGCTTGTATGCGGTTCGGGTCTTGAATGTTGTTCAACTCGGCCAGTTCGTGATAATCCAGACCGTAGTCAAAGGCAATGCCAAACAACGTCTCGCCTTTTTTTACCGTATACACACGCGGGCGACCATCTTTATCGGTGGGACGTTTTTTGGCTGAGGATAAAGTTTTTGCGCCATATTGAGTAGCGGATGCGCCGCGTTCTGTCACCGCAGCACGATGTCCGCTGCCAGCACAGCCCGCCAGCAAGATGGTCGCCGCCAATAATGTCCAAATCCTTGTCATGCTTTTCCCATCAAAAGGGGTACAAATTTTACCGGTTCCAGTTTGGATTCACGAAAACCCTGTTCGTCGCGCTCGACCAGATACAACCACTGTTCCAGCCGTCCCACCGGCAACACCATGCGACCGCCCACCGCCAACTGTTCACGCAACGCCGCCATCATCGTGGGGGCTGCCGCTGCCATGATGATGCCGTCAAACGGTGCCGCCTCCGGCATTCCGGCACTGCCATCGGCATAACGCAGCGTCACGTTGTGCAGTTTCAAATCGCGCAGTTGTCGTCGCGAGCGCTCATACAAGGGCTGAATGCGCTCCATGCTATAGACCTCAGGAAACAGGTGCGCCAGCACCGCCGCCTGATAGCCGCAACCCGTGCCGATTTCCAGCACCCGCTTGATCGGTCTGCCATTAGTGGCACGCAGCACTTCTATCATGCGAGCCACGATGTAAGGCTGGGAAATAGTCTGCTCATAATTGATAGGCAAGGACACATCGTCATAGGCGCGGCTCGCCAGCGCCTCGTCCACGAACAGATGACGCGGCACTTCAAACATCGCCGCCAGCACCGCCTCGTCCCTGATACCCTGCGCCCGCAGCCGCTCTATCATGCGCTGCCGGGTACGCGATGAAGTCATGCCGATGCCGTTCAAGCGCGTCGTCATAATTGTCCCAGCCAGTGTTGTACCGCATCAAGCTGATTGAATTGCGTCAGATCAATTTGCAAGGGAGTCACCGAGACGCGCTGCCCGAGCAAGGCATGGAAATCCGTGCCTGCGCCCGCATCCTGCGCTTTGCCTGCAGGCCCCACCCAATACACCGTTTCGCCCGACGGAGTCAGCGCCTTGATGACCGGCTCCGCCTTGTGGCGTTTGCCCAGATGGGTGACTTCCCTGCCCTGCAATTGCTCATAAGGCACATCCGGCACATTCACATTGAGCAGCCAGGGTTGCCTGAATTCCTGTGCGGCGAAGCGTTGCACCAGCTCGGTAGTAATGCGCGCCGCCGTTTCGTAATACTTGAGTTCGCGGCCTACCAGCGAGACCGCCAGCGACGGAATACCCAGCAGAAAACCTTCGGTTGCCGCCGCCACCGTGCCGGAATAAATCGTGTCGTCGCCCATGTTCGCGCCCGCATTGATGCCCGACACCACCATGTCCGGCTGCTGTTCCAACATACCGGTCACAGCCAGATGCACGCAGTCGGTCGGCGTACCGTTGACGTAGTAAAACCCATTCGCCGCGCGGCGCAGCTTGAGCGGACGGTCCAGCGTCAGCGAATTGGAAGCGCCGCTGCGGTCACGCTCGGGTGCTACCACCACCACTTCGGCCACTTTGGACAAATGTTCGGCAAGACACGCCAGGCCAGGCGCAAAATAACCATCGTCATTGCTAATCAGAATGCGCATTGGATAGAGAATGAAAAAATGGGTTCGTTTAATAGGTAGCGGTTGCGACTTGTTTCACGATGTAAGCCCACCGCACCGATATAGACTGCATCAGGCTAAAGTCGGCATGATAGCAAATTGACACCAAATATCCTAAGCCGATGCAGCCAAAACAAAAATTCCCGCAACGCCGCAAGCCGCCAGCGCGGACTCAACCCAGCCAAAACCGATTCTTTCCTGCTCAAGACGCAGATTGCTGCGTATCCGGTTATCGCGCAGGTCGTTGTACAGCGCCGCCTCAACGGGGTTAAGTCTGGGCAGGTCGCGCAGTGTCTGTTTATCTTCTTCGCCCCACAGCGATTGAAAAGCCAGCAGCGTGGCGCGATCCATCAGCAACGATTCCACCTGCGCAAACCGGCTGCGCAGTTGGTCGAGGATAGCGAAACCGTGGGTGTCAATGTCGCCCCAATAATAGATGCGGCAGCGCGCCAGCCATGCCGCCTTGTCTAACACCTCGAAGCCATAGCCCGCGCCGAAGATAACCAGACTGTCTTCGAGCGGCGGGAATGCCAGAAAATTGACCTCATTCTCGGTGATAAAAACCCGCGTCACAGCGGGATCGAGCCCGGCGAAACTCGCCGCATCCAGGGTGATGTCCTGCATCGTGTGACCGCGCAACAGGGCATGAGCCGGGTCGAGCACGCGCAAGCGGATACGCAGCGGCTTGTCACAAAATCCGTAGCGCCGGGCAAACTGGCTCACGCCGGTGGCCGACGCATCTATTGCCTCCGGCGGCAAGGCGATGTCGAGCAATTCGCTAAGCACACCGCGATGCGCCTCGATGAATTTGCTGTGTACGCCCGGAATATCCACCTGTCTGAGATAGAGGCCGGGGCGGGGATGCTGCTGAAGCCAGGTGACGATTTCCAGCAGTTCGCGCCACTGTTCGCCAAGTTCCAGCGCCCGCAGGGGTCGTTTAGCCAGCCAGTCCAGCAAGGAAGGCTGGGATAGCCGGGTGGCCGCGATCAACGCCTGAAAGCGGATCACCTCGCGCCGTTTGCCGAGCAGCGCCCATGCCGCATCATTGCTGTCTATCCAGACTTCCTCCGGCACGGTATTGCTGCCGAAAATCCGGTGTTTGAACTCGCGCATCGCCACCCGGCAATGCGGCATCGCCCCAAGCTCGACTATCCAGCCGCGCACTTCGTCAAACTGCCCGGCCATCTCCGCCGAGGTCGGACACTTGAGCGTCAAACGCATCGGAAACAACGGCTCACCTGTAACCAGACTGACCAGCAACTCCCCGCGATCCCAACGCTTTTGCAGTTGGGCGCGCAAGTCAGCCGGGCGGGTCCAGCGCCCGCTCATCCATTCACCCGTGCTTTTTCGGCCTGATACTCCTCAATCGTCAGGTTGCGCAACAGGGACGCTTTGCCCGCCTCGTTCTGCACAAATCCCACGCTGGACACAAAAGGCTCGATGATGTGGATTTTCTGCAAGGGGGTCACAATCAACAGTTGCAGGTTCAATTGAGCAAACAACCTCAGTCCGTATTGCGCCGAATCGTCAGAGCCGCGCCCGAAAGCCTCGTCTATCACCACAAAACGGAACGAGCGCGAACGCACCGCACCCCATTCCAGGCCAAACTGGTAGGCCAGGCTCGCCGCCAGAATGGTGTAGGCCAGCTTCTCCTTTTGCCCGCCCGACTTGCCGCCCGAATCGGAATAATGCTCGTATTCGCTGTCGTCCTCGCGCCAACGCTCGCTCGCGCCAAACACGAACCAGTTGCGCACATCGGTAACCTTGGCAGACCAGCGCCGATCCAGTTCGGACTGACCTTCCCGCCCGCGAAAACGCTCGATGATATGTTGCACCTGCATAAACTTGGCTTCCGAATATTGCGCATCCCCGGAGCCGGTCATCGTGCCTTCGGTACAGGCGCGCATCTCGCCTTGAAAATCGCGGATGTCCGCGTCCGTTGTCGGCTGCGCTTCCAGCAAAATATAGCGCCCCGTGTTGTAGTCTATCCCGGCCAACGACTCGTTGATGCGTGCGATGCGCTCCTTGATCGTCTCCCGCCACATCGCCAGCTGCGAACTAAAATTCGCCACCTCGCGGATGGTATTTTCGTTCAGCAATTCCTTGAAACGCGCCTCGAAACGCGGCAGATCGTCGGCTTGCAGGTGATCCAGCATATTGCGGTATTCAAAAGCGGCGGCGATGCTGGCATCCACCTCGGCGGTTTCCAGCTTGAAGGCCTCTTTGTAAGAAGTCATCGCCTTGACGATACGCTCCCCCAGACTGACGAGTTTCCGGCCTTCATTATCCATCTGCTTTTGCAGCCACTCGCGCATCAGATGCTCGCGGTTGTCGCACGACTCGACCGAAAGCAGGTGTTCGCCCAGGGCTGCATCGCGCAGGGTAGCCAGGCGCTCGTAATTGGCATCATGAGCAGTAGTCCCCGTTTCATCCAGCACCCCCTGCGTTTGCGTGCGCAAAGCCACCGCATCGGTCTTTTTCTGCTCGGTCTTGGAGCGGTTATCCTTGTGCGCTTCCCACTGGGTTTCCGTGGCTTGCAAGGTCTCTACCACCTCGGCCAGACGCTGGGTCAGTTGCTTCAACACGTCGGAGGCGGACTCCAGCCGTTGCCGCTCTTCAGTCAAGCGGGCGATCTCCACAGTCGGCGACTGCCAGTCGAGTTCGCAAAAATCGGTGTATTCGTCCAGTTGCGACAGCGCGGTGAGGCGCTCCTTGAGCGCCTTTTGTGTGCCTTGTATCTTGCCGATCACACTGCCCAACTCGCCCAACTGACTTTCCAGCTGGCGCTTATTAGCTTCCAGCGCGGCGATCTTCTCGGCATTGGTCCAGCCCAGCACATAGCGGCTGCGGTCATCCAGCCGGTGGCGGTCGTCTTTCTCGTGCTTCTCGCCCGCCGCCTTGATCTGCCCCGCCCGCGTGATGGCGCGCGTCTCGCGGCGAAACTGCTCTTGCGTGGCGCAGCAGGCCACATCGAAACGGTGTGCCAGCTCACGCTCCAACCAATCGTAACAAGGCGAATCCGGCTTGATCGCCAGCTTCTGCGCCAGCGAATCCCGATGCAGGTTGGGCAGCTCGCCCCGCGCGCCAGGCCGTATCCTGAAATATACCAGACGCCCCCTGAGATTGGTCTTGTCCACCCAATCCGCCACGCGGGTGTAATGCTCGTCCGGCACCAGCAACGACAGGCCGAAGTTGCGCAACAGCCGTTCGGCAGCCCCTTCCCAGTCGCGCTCGTCGTCGCGCACTTGCAGCAGTTCACCAACAAAAGGCATGTCCGCTGCGCACAAATCCAGCGCCTTGCAGAGCATGCCGCGCATCGCTACCTGCTCTGAAGGTATGTTGCTAAGACGCGCTTTCAAACTATTGATTTCGCTGGATAATTCGTCGTGTTCCTGTCTCCCCTGCCGTAGCTGTACAGTGTGTTCAGTCAAGTTGTTTTGCAGGCTGGCCTCCTGCTCCCGCGCCGCTTCGGCGAGCATTGCAAAGCGTAGCCGTTGCCCGATAAAACCCGGCTCATCGCTGGCAGGACTTTCACCCGCCGCGCACACCAAGTCGGCGTAGCGTTCCGCCTTGCGTTGGCGTTGTTGGCGCAACTGTTCCTGCCTGCGTATTTCGCCGGCCAGGTGCTCCAGGCGGTCGCCGCCGTTGTCGGCGATGTTGCGTTTAAGTTCGGCTTCCTCAAGACGCTGGGCATCGCGGCGCACTGCCAGTCGCTGCACCTGGTTATCCTGACGCGCCCATTCATCGCCAAGACTGGCCACGCGTTTATCCAGCAATTCAATTTTCAGCCCGGCAAAATAGGGCCTGAGCGCTTCGCGGCAGCCGCGCAATTCCTCGACTTGCGCGCCCAGCACTGCGTGGCGCGCGCAATCTGCCACCAGCGGCACGAGCAATTCGACTTGGCGCTTGGCCTTGCACACCGCCTCGTGCGCGCGGCTCAAGTCGTCGAAATGCTCGATTAAAGCCGTAATACGGGGTGCGACCTCAAACGGCTCCAGCATGTGGCTGCGCACAAAATCCGTCAGGTTGCCCACCGATTTCATCGAGACGGTTTGATGAAACAGCTCAAGCGCCTGCTCGTTTTCGATGCCGAAGCGCCGCCTGAACCACGCGCAATAAGGCGGAAAACTGTCGAATACCTCAATCCCCTGGCCGCGCAACCGCTTGCGCAGCTGAGCAATCTCCGTACCAAAATTGGCAAAATCGGTGGCAATGGACAAGTCACGCTCAGCGCCTATAAACATGCGTGCGGGTTGTCCCTGCGCGTCCTTCATCCAGAAAACTTGCGCTAACGTCACGGTCTGGTCATAACCCGCGTTGTGAAACACGCCGAGGATCACCGAATAATTGTTCTGGTCGCGCAACGCCACGGGTTTGGCCGTTCCGCTCAACTCATTGCGCTCGGATTTGTAATGCCCCAGCACATAGGAACGCAGCGTGCGTTCCTTGTTGTCAGCACCTGCCGCCTTGTTGTAGGCGATACGGTTGGCCGGCACCAGCAAGGTCGTGACCGCATCCACCAGCGTGGACTTGCCCGACCCGATGTCGCCGGTCAGCAGGGCATTTTTGCCGTTGGGCTTCAACACCCACACGCGCGCATCGAAAGTTCCCCAGTTATAAACTTCCAGTCTATGCAGGCGAAAGCCCGAGAGCGCATCGTCCGTTGCAAAATCCAGCCCCAAAGTTTGCGGCTCACTCATCATTTTCACCTTCCGAACCACCGGCAAGCTGCGCCTGATACGCCGCCAGCCGCACATCGAAATCGGACAACCATTGCGCGTTGACGAAGGCTTTTAAAATACGCCTCACCTCAAAGGCTTGCGCGCTGCCCTGTGTTCCGCCTTGGCCTCCACCTTGTCCTGCATTGGGCTTGAGTCTGCGCAAAAATCCCAATTCCACGACCTTGTTGAGATGGGATTCGATTTGATCTATCAACCTGGCCTCATTGCTGCCTTCCGGCAAAAACACCCGAATCAGTTCGACCATCTGGTCACGTGTCAGCACCAGGCGCGTGTCGCCGCCGCCCGCGTCAAACTCGGCCAGTTTTTTGCGCAACAAGGCCAGCAACAGACTAACCGGAAATGAGAGCGGACGACGTGCAATCAAACGCGGCAGCTTCTGTGTCGCCTCTTCATCGCTGGCCTGACGCGAGCGTAAAAAAGCATAACCCTCGGCCTCGTCCAGCTCCAACTCCAGCCCCAGCACCGCCACATAGTCGCGCACCCGCACTTGCAAGTTGAGCAGCGCGTTCCATAGTCCGGCATCCGCCTCTTGGTACAGCACGCCTTTCAACAGCGGGATGACCAGGGAAGACAGGTCATGCGTTGCGGTAACATTTTCCAATTCCGACATCTTTACCTCACAAAAATCACGCGCGGCAAACGCGCCTGCTTGACCTGCTCTGCCCCATCCGCCGTGACACACTGCCCCGAGCTAACTTGCCCCGAGCTAACGCGCCACACGATAACGTCGGTCACCGCTTCATCCACCACGCTCTTAAAACTATCGCTGGCAAGCTGCAAATACGCCACCAATTCTGCCAGACCGTGCTGCAAGGGTTGCCTCTCGCACAACTCGGCCAGGGTGATTTGAGACTTATCCTGCAAGGCGTGGCGTATGTGCCGCGTCAGCTGCGCGCGATCTACCACCACCTGCGAATAAAGCGCACCCGCATCCATCTCAACCTCGCCAGACAGCAGCGCACTGTCCGAAATCACGGGCTTGACGGTGGGGATGTAGAGCGGGCGCTCCATAGTCAACTCGATGTCGGCTGCCGTATCCGCCATGTCCATCACGACACCTGCGTGCGGCAAGTCGCGCACCGCCAGCGCACGCGCTTCGATGTTGTGCAGAATTTCCATGATACGGCGATTTTCCAGCCAGGCCTGATCGTCCAGAAAGCGCCGCAACTGTTGAGAAAGCTGCGCCACGGTGCGCTGTGTGTGTTCACCCGCCGCAAGCCAGTCGTAATGCACGCGACGGGTGCGCGCATCGGGCTTGAGTTCGGCAACCGAGGGCAGGCTCAAGACGTGATCGAGCAATACCGACAATTCTTCCTGGCGGCTGCCGGACATCAAAAAATCCCAAAAGGCACGGAAACTCCTGCCCTGATCGGAATCGGAAATCGCGTCGCGCTCGCCCATGATTTCTTCCAGCAGCGCCCCCTTGGAACCCTCCCACAAGGCAATGCGTTCACGCACGCGCCGATCCAGCCCGCGAAAATTGTGTTCCACCTCGCGGAAGTCGGTGAGCAATTCACGCGCGAGCTGCATGAACTGCTGAAAACGGTCTTTCAGCGCCGTATCGTCCAGCATAGGAAGATCGCCACTGACTACGCGGGCAATCTCGGCATCAATCTGGTCGCGCCGCTTGTGCAACTCGGCGATGCGCGCCTCGGGGTCGGTCTCGCTGCCCTCGCTCATCTGCTTGAGCAAATCGAACAGCGTTAACAAACGCGACTCGGTGCCGACAAAACTGCGTTCGGTCAACGTCGCAAGCCAAGCTATCGCCTTCTCGGTGGCGGGCATCAAGTCAAAATGCGGTTCGTCCGAGCCCGGCGCGTAATACTTGCGCAGCCAACCCTTGTCGGTAGCCGCCCAATCATTGAGATAGTCGAGCGCAGGCTTGGGGAATGCCTCCGCACCCAGGCGTTCGCGCACACAAAAAAGCTCGTCTTCCAGCGCCTCGGCCAAATCCGCCTGCGCCATCACGCGCACATTGGGTACGATAAACACACGCCGCAAAAAACCGGCCAGCAGCGGCGCATGATCCGAACGCAACAAACGCCAGGCCGGATGGCTCTGGCGCAACAGGTCAAGGGTAAAGTAATCCAGACTCAAGTGCTACACCTCCATCAATACTGCGCAAGGGAGAGACTGATTTATTCGATTTTGTCGTTTTCGCAAAAGCGAAAACCCTTTTTAATCAAGCACTAGGTTCCGACCCCCGTATCGCGGTACGGGGCAGGTTTCGCCGAGAAACCGGCGACTTGCCAGTGCTTGTACCCTTCAGGGTGTGCTGGCTAAGTCGAATGGCCATCCATGATGGCTTGAGCCTTAGCCAGAACTGAGTTGTTTTATCAGTTGTTCCAACAATGACGAATAAATCAGCGTTTCCCAAGTTTCACGTTAACCTCACATCAAAACAAAAAGGCCGGCATATTTGCCAGCCTTTGCTGTTTGTATCCTGGTCGGGGCGAGAGGATTTGAACCTCCGACCACATGCACCCCATGCATGTACGCTACCAGGCTGCGCTACGCCCCGAGGGCGCGGATTATAACAGAGCAATCCACGCGGTAAAGTCTTTTATTTCTGCAGCAAGGCGATGATGTCGCGTATTTCGCGTTTCACTGCAACCACATCCACCCTTGCCTGATTTTGTACGGGTTCAGCAACGGCAAAACGACCTGTTTCGACAAACTCGTCATGACCAGCGGGATGCTCCAGACGGTTGCGAGCGCCACTGATGGTAAAGCCCTGTTCGTACAGCAATTCACGGATATGGCGAATCAGCACCACTTCGTGATGTTGGTAGTAGCGGCGATTACCGCTGCGTTTAACCGGATTCAGTTGGGTGAACTCCTGTTCCCAATAACGCAGCACATGCGCCTTCACCCCGCACAACTCGCTGACTTCACCGATAGTGAAGTAGCGTTTGGCGGGGAGGGGAGGGAGTTCGGCGTTAGATTTGTGGATTTCCATGGTAAGACTTTTCCACCATCGTCTTCAGTTTCTGGCTAGGGTGGAAGGAAACCACACGGCGCGCGGAAATCGGAATTTCCTTGCCCGTTTTGGGATTGCGTCCGGGGCGTTGCGGTTTGTCGCGCAACTCAAAATTACCGAAACCGGATAACTTGACCGTTTCACCTTGTTCAAGTTGGATGCGGATTTCTTCAAAGAACGCTTCGACCATGTCTTTGGCTTCACGTTTATTGAGACCGACTTTTGCAAACAGCAAATCGGCCAATTCAGCTTTTGTTAATGTTTTTGTCATGACGCTCCCTTATATGCGCAACTGCGCACCGCATTTATTTAATACTTTCACCAGTTCTGCGATGCTTGGTTCAATTTCGGTATCGGTGAGAGTTTTTTGAGTATCTTGTAACGCCACGCGAAATGCAAGGCTTTTTTGCCCAGGATCAACGCCTTTGCCACGATATACATCAAATAAATCAATCGTCTGCACATATGGCGCGCCGGCCTCACGCAGCGCATCCAGCAGGCTTTGCACGGACACGTCCTCGTTTACCAGCACGGCCAGGTCACGGCGCACTGGCAGAAATTTGGAAATTTCAGCCAGATGGGGAACGCTCGTCTGCGTCAATGCGGCCAGTTCAACCTCAAACCACACTGCGGCTTGCGGCATATCGTATTGCTGCTGCCAATGCGGGTGCAGCTCGCCCAGCCAGCCTATCGCCTGCTCACCGCAGTAAATCCGTGCAGAACGTCCAGGATGCAGCGCCGGGTGGACAGCGGCCACGAAGCGCAGCGTTTTTGGCGCAAACAGTGCCTCGACATCCGCCTTGACATCGTAGAAATCCACATTGGCTGACTTGAGCGCCCATTGCTCCGGCGCACTTGCACCATAAGCCATGCCCGACAAACGCTGGGTTTGCAGGTAGTCATCAGCCGCCCTGGCAAAACACGCGCCGACTTCAAACAGACGCACGCGCGGCTGTTTGCGGTTGAGGTTGAAGCGCAAGGCTTCCACCAGTCCACCGATCAGACTGCTGCGCATCACCGCCATATTGCTGGCAATCGGATTTTGCAGCGCCACGGGTTCGGTATTGCCGACCAGCTCGCGCTCGACTTTTTCCTCGACGAAGGAATAGCTGACAATTTCCTGATAATCGCGCGCCACCAGACGTTGCTGGATGTTCTGCAACGGGCGTTGCGATTCACAATCTGGCAACATCGTCAAAGCGATGCGGGGCGGCAATGCCGGAATCGCGTCATAGCCGTGTAGCCTGGCGAGTTCTTCAATCAGATCGGCCTCAATCTCCAGGTCGAAACGGAAACTCGGCGGAACAACCCTGAAATTTTCGCAGTGCAGTTCAAAATCAAGATGTAACTTATTGAATATATTAGATATTTCTTCACAATCCAGCGTCACACCCAACACCCGTGCCACGCGCGCAGGGCGTAAGGTAATCGCGGCGCGCGCGGGCAACGCGCCACACACTTCGCTGACTTCCCCGACTGTGCCGCCGCAGATTTCCACCAGCAACTGAGTCGCTCGTTCCAGCGCCTTGCGGGTAGCGGCAAAATCCACGCCACGCTCGAAGCGAAACGAGGAATCGGTCGCCAGACCAAAGCGCCGCGCACGTCCGGCTATCGCATCGGGGTGAAAAAAGGCCGCTTCCAGGAATATATCCCGCGTGGACGTTTCCACGCCGCTGCCCGCCCCGCCCATGATGCCGGCCATTGCCAGCACACGCGCATCATCGGCCACGACCAGCACGGTTTCATCCAGCACCACGGCCTGATCGTTGAGCAAAGTCAGGGTTTCGTCCTTCCGCGCGCGGCGCACCGTGATGCCGCCCGACAAGCTCGCTGCGTCATAAGCGTGCATCGGCTGCCCCAATTCCATCATCACATAATTGGTGACATCCACGACCGCGTTAATACAGCGCAGCCCGCTGCGCTCCAAACGACGCTGCATCCACACGGGCGTTTGTGCCGCCGCATTCACGCCCGATAGCCTGCGCCCGCAATATAAGGGACACGCAATCGCGTCCTGCACCACGACGGGCAGTTGTTCATTCAGGCTAATGGCTTGAACAGATATCTGCACGGCGTTGAGTTCGCTGCCGGTGAACGCGGCGACTTCGCGCGCGATGCCGGACATGCCTGAACAGTCGCTGCGATTCGGCGTGAGCTTCAGGGTAAACAGTTTGTCGTCCAGCTCCAGATAGTCGCGCAGCGACACGCCCACTGGGGCCGTTTCCGGCAACACCCACAAGCCGTGAGAGTCGCGCTCTTCTGCCAGCCCCAGCTCTTTGTCCGAACACATCATGCCGAACGAGGCGATGCCGCGCACCTTGGCCTGCTTGATTTTGAAGTCGCCCGGCAATACCGCCCCAATACGCGCACAAGGCACTTTGAGACCGACCGCCACATTGGGCGCGCCGCACACGATGGTCAACGGCATCGCTTCGCCGACATTCACCTGGCACACGTTCAGACGATCCGCATCGGGATGCTTGACCACTTCCAGCACTTCGGCCACCACCACATTATTGAACGCGGGTGCTACGGCTTCCAGCGCCTCGACTTCCAGCCCCGCCATTGTCAACAACTGCCCCAACTCATCGCTGGACAGGGCGGGGTTAACCCAGCTTCTCAACCAATTTTCAGAAAATTTCATTGCGGTAATCTTTAATTGAACTGCTTCAAAAAGCGTAAATCGCTCTCATAGAACTGGCGCAAATCATTCACGCCGTAACGCAACATGGCCAGCCGTTCCACGCCTAGGCCAAAGGCGAAACCGAGATACTTTTCGCTATCTATGTTGACGTGTTTGAGCACGTTGGGATGCACCATGCCGCAACCGCCGATCTCCAGCCAGCCACCCTTCCAGCTCATATCCATCTCAGCCGAAGGTTCGGTGAACGGAAAAAAAGAGGGTCTGAAACGCACCTGCAAGCCATCCTCCTCGAAGAAGCGTTGCAGAAAATCCTGCACCACCCCCTTGAGATTGGCAAAACTCACCTGTTCGTCCACCCACAGCCCTTCGACCTGATGGAACATCGGCGAATGCGTGGCATCGGAATCCACGCGATACACGCGCCCCGGCGAAATAATCTTCAACGGCGGCTGATGCGCTTCCATGTAACGTATCTGCACTGGCGAAGTATGGGTGCGCAAAACGTGTTCGGGATCAAGGTAAAAGGTGTCGTGCATGGCACGGGCGGGGTGATTCGCCGGGATATTGAGCGCGGTGAAATTGTAGAAATCGTGTTCGATTTCGGGACCTGACGAAACAGCAAAACCCAGCGAATGAAATAGCTGCTCGATGCGTTGCAAGGTGCGCGTCACCGGATGCAGACCTCCTGCGCCGATACCGCGTCCGGGCAGAGTCACATCCAGCGATTCTGCCGCTAACCTGGCCGCAAGCCTGGCCTGGGACAGGGCATCACGGCGCTGCTGCAAAGCCGCCTCTATCGCCTGTTTGACCTGATTGATGCGCGCACCCTGAGCGGGGCGCTCTTCATTGGAGAGTTTGCCCAGGCCTTTGAGCAACGCAGTCAATGCGCCTTCCTTGCCCAGAAACCTGGCTTTGACCTGCTCCAGCTCAGCCTCGTCGCTGATAACGGCGAACTGCTGTAGCGCCTGGTCGAGAATTTGTTGTAATTGTTCCATAACCCACTCACTCAACGAAAAAAGGGGGCGTATCGCCCCCCTCTTTTTTATTGCGTAGTCAAACACTCACTACGAGGCACTGCTTATGCTGCGAGACTTGCCTTGGCTTGAACAACGAATTGTTCAAAGGCCGCCTTGTCAAAAATAGCGATGTCAGACAAGACCTTACGATCAACTTGAATGTCCGCTTTTTTCAGGCCGTTCATGAATACGCTGTACGGCATACCAAATTCGCGCGCTGCCGCATTGATACGTGCAATCCACAAAGTACGGAACTGACGCTTTTTCTGACGACGATCGCGGTAGGCATATTGCCCCGCCTTCATTACCGCCTGTTTGGCAACACGGTAAACATTTTTACGACGCCCACGATAACCCTTGGCCTTGGCCAACATCTTTTTGTGCGTTGCACGGGCTACTACTCCACGTTTTACTCTTGGCATGGTCTACTCCTTATGCGTAAGGCATCATGGCGCGAACCGATGCTGTATTGGTTGCGTGAACTTCCGCAGTGCCACGCAATTGACGCTTGCACTTGGTTGTCTTCTTGGTCAGGATATGACGCTTGAACGCTTGCGAGCGTTTGATAGTACCGCCGGCGCGAACCTTGAAACGCTTGGCCGCTCCGCTTTTAGTTTTCATCTTAGGCATGACTGCTCCTTGATTTATGATGCGAGGTGTTTTCCGACAGGAAAAACTTACCAACCCATACACCACTTATTGTTCGGGGATCTGCTTGCTAAATTTTTTGATCGGCCCCTGCTATCAAAAAACACTTACCACTTACTATTTTTTAGCAGCCTTGGATGCCAGCACCATCACCATCTGACGGCCTTCCATCTTGGGAAACTGTTCTACCACACCGTATTCTTCCAGGTCATCTCTGACACGCTGGATCAGGCGCATGCCGATTTCCTGGTGAGCCATTTCACGACCACGAAAACGCAGGGTAATTTTGGTTTTGTCGCCTTCATTCAAAAATTTAATCAAATTGCGCAACTTGATGTTGTAGTCGCCTTCGTCCGTACCGGGACGAAACTTGATTTCCTTGATCTGAATCTGCTTTTGTTTGAGCTTGGCTTCGTGTTGCTTCTTGCTTTCGGCATACTTGAATTTGCCGTAGTCCATGATGCGACACACGGGTGGAACCGCCAAAGGCGAAATCTCGACCAGATCCAATCCCGCTTCGATAGCCTGGCGCAATGCTTCTGCGCTAGACACAATGCCAAGGGGTTCTTTGTCTACTCCAATGAGGCGCACCTGGGGTGCATTGATAGTCTCATTGAGGCGCTGTGCTTTATTCTGCTGTGCTATTGGAATTCTCCGTTTTGAAAAATTAAACCGTGCTGCCCGATTTGATTTCTGACTTGAAGCGCGCAATTAAATCTTGCGGGGTCATCTGTCCGAGATCTTCACCACTACGGGTACGCACGGCAATCAATCTTCCAGCCACTTCCTTGTCACCGAAAATCAGTTGATAAGGTAATTTCTGCAAGCTATGTTCGCGGATTTTACGGGTAATCTTCTCATTGCGCAAATCCAATTGCACACGAATGCCCGCATCACGCAATAATTGACCGATTTCAAGCACATATTCTTCCTGCGCCTGAGAGATATTCATCAGCACGGCCTGGGTAGGCGCAAGCCACAACGGGAAAGCCCCGGCGTGATGTTCGATGAGAATACCGATGAAACGCTCCATCGAGCCCAGAATCGCGCGATGCAGCATCACCGGGGGACGGCGCGTGTTGTCTTCGTCAACAAATTCCGCACCCAAACGAACGGGCAAGTTAAAGTCCAACTGTATTGTGCCGCATTGCCACAAGCGCCCCAGACTATCTTTCAGCGTGAATTCAACCTTGGGGCCGTAAAAGGCACCCTCGCCCGGCTGAATGTCGTATGCCAGTTCATTTTGCTGCAAGGCAGCCGACAGACCCGCTTCCGCCTTATCCCAGGTTTCATCGGAACCCACGCGCTTCTCCGGGCGCGTGGACAACTTGACAATCACCTCATTAAAACCGAAATCACGGTAAATCTCGTTCAACATCACGATGAAGCTCGACACTTCAGCTTGCACCTGCGCTTCGGTACAGAAAATATGCGCATCATCCTGAGTAAAGCCGCGCACCCGCATCAAGCCGTGCAGCGAACCCGAAGATTCGTTGCGATGACAAGAACCGAACTCAGCCAAACGCAGCGGCAAATCGCGGTAGCTGTGCAAACCGTGATTAAAAATCTGCACATGTCCCGGGCAATTCATCGGTTTTACCGCGTAGTCGCGGTTCTCCGAAGCGGTGGTAAACATATTGTCGCGGTAGTTTTCCCAATGGCCGGATTTCTCCCAAAGGGTCTTGTCCATAATGGTCGGCGTGCGCACTTCCTGGTAATCATGGCTGCGAAATTTGCGGCGCATGTATTGCTCGACTTCCTGCCACAGCGTCCAGCCATTCGGATGCCAAAACACCATGCCAGGCATGGAATCCTGCATATGGAACAGATCCAGTTGTTTACCCAGCTTGCGGTGGTCGCGCTTCTCGGCTTCTTCGAGCTGGAACAAATAGGCATCCAGCTCTTCTTTTTTCGCCCAGGCCGTGCCATAAATACGTTGCAACATCTCATTGTTGGAGTTGCCGCGCCAGTATGCGCCCGCCAACTTCATCAGCTTGAACACCTTGAGCTTGCCGGTCGAAGGCACATGCGGGCCGCGACACAAATCGGTGAAATCACCCTCGGTGTAGAGCGATACCTCCTGATCGGCCGGAATGGACTCGATGATTTCGGCCTTGTAATTCTCGTTGATACCTTTGAAATAGCTGACCGCCTCATCGCGCGGCAAAACTTTGCGCGTCACCGGCAGGTCTTGCTTGCACAACTCCGCCATGCGCTTTTCGATGGCGGTTAAATCTTCAGGCGTAAAAGGCCGCTGATAGGAAAAATCGTAAAAGAACCCGTTTTCGATGACCGGACCGATAGTCACTTGCGCATCGGGGAACAACTGTTTCACCGCATGCGCCAGCAAATGCGCGGTGGAATGACGGATGACTTCGACACCCTCAGCATCCTTGCTGGTGACAATGGACAGCGCCGCATCACGCTCAATCAAATGCGCAGCATCCACCACCTTGCCATCAACCTTACCCGCCAGCGTGGCTCGCGCCAGACCCGCACCGATACTGAGCGCGACATCGGCAACCGTTACGGGTTGCTCAAAATGACGCTGAGAGCCATCCGGCAAAGTAATAATAATAGGCATGTATGGGTTCCAAATAGAAAATCGAAATGCAGGAAAATTACGCTGTAAATTACAAAAAACGCATTAAAAACACACAACCATTTGATTTTAATAATATTTTTAATAAAATCGCAAGCAGCTCAAAAGAAGCTGGACGCGGATTGTCCCACAGTCCCCCCCTGCACAGCAAGATTTCCGCACCCCGCGCCCCTTTACAATGCCCGTTCCGGTGCCCGTTAAATGCAGCGCAGTTGCCGTGCCGGACACCCTTATAGTAAGCTCCGGCATCACACACTCATGACTTAGCTCACGATGTCAGCCCCTTCATTCGTATTGCATATTGAACCCGATGCTACTTGCGCCCCCGAAGTGGTTGCACAACTCTCGCCCAAATTAGCCACTTTGGTACACCGTTACATCAGCGATGCCGACTCACTGAACGCCGCCCTGAATGAGCGCGAGTGGAGCGCGATTCTGTATGGCAGGAATGAACTGGACGATACCGGCACGCCTCATTCTTTCCTGGACAGCATGCCCGGCATGGCCTGCCAGCTTTATCTGGACAAGGATGGCGCGTTGAACTTTCTATATGTCAGCGAAGGCTGCATGGACTTGCTCGGTGTCACGTCGCCCGAACTGGAGCAACACCCGCAATTATTGCTGGACAGACTCCATCCTGACGATAGGGAAACTTTCTACCGGAGTATGCGCCAGTCGTCCAGCCAGGCGACCCCTTGGAATTGGGAGGGACGCATCGTTCTAAAAGCCAGTCGGCCTACCCTCTCCCCTCCCCTGGTGGAACAACCCGCCATGCGACCAGGACATCAAGAAACGCAGCCCCTGTCGCCGTCTAGCTCCCGCTTTGCGGGTGAGAGAGAAAACGGCTCGCTGCGTGAGCCGCAGGTTGACGAAATAAAGTGGCTGAATTTGCGCGCCAAACATCCCGTCAGCAATATACAAGGCACGGTCTGGAATGGCTTCATGGTCAACATCACGCAAAACAAACAAACCGCTATCGAAATCAAACGGTCGCGGCAAAGGCTGAGAGAGTTGTCTTCTCATATCGAGAGCATCAAGGAAGAGGAACGGATGCGCATCGCACGGGAAATCCACGATGACATAGGTGTCCTGTTGACCGCCTTAAAGATGGATCTGGCATGGCTCAGCCAGCGCCTGCCCAAAGACAATGCCGCACTTCATGAAAAAACACTGGACATGGCTAACTTGCTGGATACGGCGGGCAAGTCTGCCAACAATCTGGTGCATAGCCTGCGCCCCGGCTTTCTCGACTGTTTCGGTATCGTTGCAGCGATCGAAATCGAAGCTCGGGAATTTACCAAACGCACCGG
>PEUR01000126.1:20668-27685 GCA_002780675.1 Gallionellales bacterium CG03_land_8_20_14_0_80_55_15
ACGCAGTCCATCACGCTGTTCCGGGTTTTTCAGGAAACCCTGAACAACATCATGAAACATGCCGCAGCCAGCCAGGTGCAGGTGCAGATTTGCGAAAACGCAACCAGCCTGGAGCTCATCGTTACCGATAACGGCAAGGGATTTGACAATCCGGCGCGCAATAAACCGCGTTCATTCGGGTTGCGCGGCATACAGGAACGCATCGGCCAACTCGGCGGCAAGGCTACCATCACCAGCAAACCGGGAGCCGGCACACAAATCGCAGTACGATTGCCGTTGCAGGAATAAACACTCGCCTTGAACGTAACCAATTTTTTGAAAAATCCATGATAAAGATTCTTGTCGTTGACGACCACGCCTTGATCCGCAAAGGATTAAAGCAACTATTGGAAGACAGCCCCAACCTACAAGTCACCGGTGAAGCGGCGAGCGGCAACGAGGCCATCACCAGGGTACGCGCCGAACACTTCGATTTGCTGTTGCTGGACATCAACCTGCCGGACAAACACGGCATCGAAGTGCTCAAACAGCTCAAGTCCGAACAACCCGAACTCAAAATCATTGTGCTGAGCATGTACCCGGAAGAACAATATGGGGTGCGTGCGCTAAAGGCGGGGGCGATGGGCTACCTCAACAAACAAAGCGCCTCGGACACGCTCATCACCGCCATCAGTCAGGTGGTCAGCGGTAAAAAATACATCAGCGAAACGCTGGCGGAACAACTTCTCAACAACTTGATCGGTGAATCACAGGAATTGATGCACCAAAGCCTGTCCAACCGCGAATATCAAACCCTCTGCCTGATGGCATCGGGCAAATCACTGAGCGAAATCTCCACAATCATGACGCTCAGCCCCAAAACAGTCAGCGTCTACCGCAACCGCATGTTGGCAAAAATGGGCTTTGCCAATAATGCCGAAGCCATGCACTACGCCATTTCACATCATCTGATCGAATCAGAAGACTAAATTTCAGCCCACGCACGACATCTAAAACCTTGCTTTCCGCATTGAAATGAGGTCGTTTTCAGACGCTATTCGTCACATCACGCGCGTGACCATAAGCGATAATCACTCCCATCCAATCAACTTATCTGTGCTTGAGATATGAACCTATCTACTCCCTCCGAAGTTGCGCGCGAAACATTTAAAACCTTGGCACAACGTAAACTGGTACCGACACCGGACAATTACGCCAAAATTTTCGCTGAAATCAGCGGCACACCTTCCATGACCAATAATGGCGCGGAGCAAGTGTTGCAGGATATTGCCGAGTATTTGCAGAAAACCGAAGAAACCGCAGCTTCGGGCAATGCGCTCAAGACGATCATTAACCAAGCTGACTGGGCGCAATGTGGCACGGAACTTGAGAATATCCTGTCCGGCATACCTGACGACAGCAAAGCAGCGCAGCCCTGGGCCGGATTGATACGCAGCTTGTTGCGCCAACTGGACATGCCCCACAAAGGGCTGACCGTGACACGCAAAAAAGAAGGGCTGGAAACGGTTCTGACCCGATTTGGCAACAAGCCTGAAGTCCTGTTTGAGAAAATGGGCAATCTGGTTCGTTCGTGGTCCGAGTCGCCCGTGACGGACAGCCTGGTTGAAATAGCTCCCGCATTGCTGCCAGGTACGCCTGCCTCACCGCCATCCGCCTTGACGGACATCCCCGTCAAGGCGACACCTGCCCATACAATAGAGAGTGCGACCGCAATGCTTGGCAACCTTTCCGAGTTGCTGGCGCAAACGCTGGAAAGCACCCTCAGCACCCAACCCGAACTGTCCGACGAAGTTCTCAAGCTCGCCACACAAGTGCGCAGCCTCGAAAATCATGACCAGGTTACCGTGCTGGCCAAGCAACTGCGCCAATTCTGGCTCAAGGCGGAATTGCGAGGTGGTGACAAGATCAAAATACAGGAAGGTCTGGTGCGCCTGCTGCGCCTGCTGGTCGAAAACGTCGGCGAGATGGTTGAAAGCGAGGAATGGCTGCACGGGCAAATTGTCACTTTGCACAACATCATTGACAACCCGATAGACAGACACGTCATTGCCGATGCCGAACGCAGCCTGCGCGAAGCCATCATCAAACAGGGCTTGCTCAACAAAAGCCTGACCGATGCCAAGACCACGCTGAAAAGCCTGATGACCACCTTTATTGATCGCCTGGGCAACATCACCGAAAGCACCAGCGACTATCACCACAAGATCGAAGGCTACAGCCAGCAGATTGCACAATCGAACAACCTCAGCGAACTGGGCAGCCTGCTCGATGCCATCATGCACGACACCCGTAGCGTACAGGCCGACACCTTGCGTTCCCACGATGAATTGGTCGAATCCCGCAAACAGGTCAATGCAGCCGAATTAAAAATCCAGAAACTGGAAAAGGAACTGTCCGAAGTCAGCGAACTGGTTCATCAGGATCAACTCACGGGTGCCTTGAACCGGCGCGGTCTGGATAGCGCTTTTGAGCGCGAAGCCACCCGTACAGCACGCAGCCAGTCGCCTCTTTGTATCGCCCTGTTGGATATTGACGACTTCAAACGACTCAACGACACCATGGGGCATCAGGTGGGCGATCAGGCGCTGGTTCATCTGTGCACCGTCATCAAGCAGGCACTGCGTCCCTCCGACTCCGTTGCCCGCTACGGCGGTGAAGAATTCATCATCATTCTGCCCGATGTCGGTCTGGCAGAAGCGGCATCCACTGTGGAACGCCTGCAAAGAGAACTCACCAAACAATTCTTCATGCATGAAAACGACCGCGTACTGGTGACGTTCAGCGCGGGTGTTGCCTTGCGTGCCGCAGAAGAACCGCAAGATGAAGTGGTCGGTCGTGCCGACAAGGCGATGTACCAAGCCAAGCGTACTGGCAAAAACCGCGTGGTCATGGCGGAATAATATGCTTGAGGGCTTATTCCTGTCCGCCCTCAAGCAGCTATGCCCTATACCCATCCCGATGCTTATTGAAAAATAATCCTAAAGTTTTTACCTCCTGCTCCGATAACTAAACTAACGGCGGTTGATAAGCCTGCAACAAAAGGCAAACCAAAGTAACCGGTCACTGGGCCGGACTTAATTTCAAGTTAAAGGAGAAATAAAATGCCCTCATTTATCAATACCAACATTGCTTCCCTGAATGCACAACGCAACCTGAATTCATCACAAAGTGCACAACAAACTTCCTTGCAACGTTTGTCCTCTGGCCTGCGTATCAACAGCGCCAAGGACGATGCAGCGGGCCTGGCCATCTCTAACCGGATGTCTTCGCAAATTTCCGGCGCGAACCAAGCCGCACGCAATGCCAATGACGGTATCTCGCTGGCTCAAACCGCTGAAGGCGATTTGACCCAGATCAGCAACAACCTGCAACGTATGCGTGACTTGGCTGTTCAATCGTCCAACGCCACTAATACCGCGTCTGATCGCGCCGCACTGAATAACGAAGTTCAGGCGCTGGCTCAAGAAATTGACCGTGTCGCACAAAACTCCTCGTTCAATGGCGTGAAACTGCTGGACGGCTCCTTTACCGCACAGAATTTCCAGATCGGTGCTAACGCAACAGCAAATGACAGCATCCAGATCAATGCCATCAGCAGTGCGCGTATCTCGCAAATCGGCGGCGTAGGTCAAACGACTTCAGCCACAGTAACTGGCGCTGCCACCACAGCCGCACTCACAGCAGGTGCAGTAACCCTGAACGGCACTCAGGTAGGCGCTTCCAATGTAGGCGCATTGCCCGGTCAAAGTGCTGCCAGCGCCTACTCGGTCGCTAACGCTATCAATGCGGTTTCGGGTAGTTCCGGTGTCACCGCCACCGCCAATGCAACCGGCGCAACCGGCGCAGCAGCAACGGCCTTCGCCGCAGTAACCGCAGGCGCAAACAGCGGCTTCTCGATTAACGGTGTCGCAGTGGGTAACATTGCAGCAGGTGGAGATGCCATCGGTCAGGGCGCAAACGTGGCAGCGGCAATCAATCTGGTTGCGGCGCAATCCGGCGTAACGGCCACCGCCAACGCAACGACTGGCGCATTGAGCCTGTCCGCAGCGGACGGACGTGACATCACCATCGCCGCGAATGGTACATATGCCACACTCGCCGCCGATACCGGCCTGACCGCAGCCACCACGCACGGCACGGTGACGCTCAACAGCACCAGCGCATCGGGCATCGTATTGAGCGGCGGCGCAGTAGCCAGTGGCGGATTTACCGCAGCAACCACCACAGCAACGACCGTATCCAACGTCTCCAGCATCGCTTCGATGAACGTGCTGACCGCATCCAGCGCATCGGCCGCATTGAATGCAATTGACGGCGCACTGTCTTCGGTGAATACCTCACGCGCTTCACTGGGCGCTTATCAAAACCGCTTTGCTTCGGTGGTAACCAGCTTGCAAACCACTTCCGAAAACCTGACTGCTTCACGCAGCCGGATTCAGGATACTGACTTCGCCGCAGAAACTGCGTCTCTGACACGCGCACAAATTCTGCAACAAGCCGGTACTGCGATGTTGGCACAGGCAAATCAGATCCCTAACCAAGTCATGACACTGTTGCGTTAAGTAACAGCACCCAACGGAATCCCGGTCGGACTAGCCATTAAAGTCCATCCGGGATTGCAAAATTGAAGGAGAAACAAAATGTTTATCCAAAGTTCAAGCACTACGATTCAACCGTCACGAATCGCGAACGACAGCCACAACTGGTCCGTCCCGGACGGTGTGTCGGCACTCGGCACAACTGCGGGCACAACGATTGACGCGTCACCCGTCAAACGGGTCGAATCTGCCCAACCAGCTATCCAACAGCCCACTGACGCTCAAATAAAAGAAGCGTTAAACAGCATCAACAAGACATTAAAGCAAGCCAGCATCAACCTTCAATTCAATGTAGATACGGATACGAAAAGATCAGTGGTCAAACTGGTTGATGGCGAAACAGGTGATGTGATCCGTCAATTTCCCAGCGAAGATGCCCTTGCCATATCACGCTCCATAGACCGCATACAGCAAGGTCTGTTGCTGAAACAACGGGCATAGAGAACCGTCATGGCAACCACTTCAGCAATAGGTACTAGCAGCATTGATGTCAATGCCATCGTCAGTCAGCTGATGACCGTCGAGCAGCAACCTATTACTAAATTGAATACGCGTGAAGCCAGTTATCAGGCAAAACTCTCGGCCTTTGGCACCATACAAGGGGCAGTTGCCAATTTTCAAAATACCGTACGCAACTTAAGCAACGCCAGCAGCTTCCAAGCCGTCACCGCCACCTCATCAGACACCGGCACAATCACAGCCAGCGCCTTAACCAGTGCCTTGAGCGGTAAATATTCCATAGAGGTGAGCAGCCTGGCACAGGCGCAGACCCTGGTTGCCGCCGGTCAAGCCAGCATCTCGGCGGCCATTGGCACGGGCACTCCCACCACCTTGAGCTTCGATGCCGGCACTATTTCAGGAACGCTTAGCGGAGGTAAATATAACGCAGGTGCGACATTCACCTCGGCAGGCAATGGGCTCAAGACAGTCACGATAGACAGCAGCAACAATTCCCTGCAAGGCATACGCGACGCGATCAATGCCGCCAGCCTCGGCGTGACCGCCAGCATCATCAACGATGGCAGCGCAGCGCCTTACCGTCTGGTGATGAGTGCCAACAATACGGGTGCTCTCAGCAGCATGAAAATTTCCGCCAGTGGCGATACCAGCGTGAGCAGCCTGCTGGCAAACGACCCGGCTGCAGGAACCGCCATTGGCGCACTGGGACAGAACTTGTCTGAATCCGTCACTGGCCTCAACGCGGATATTAAAGTAAACGGCATCGCGGTCAGCAAGGCATCGAATAGCATCTCGGATGTGATTCCAGGGGTCACGCTCAAGCTAAGCAAATTGACTGGCACGCCTGTTACGCTGACGGTTGCACAGGATACGGCTTCGGTCAGCCAGTCCGTGAATGATTTCGTGACTTCATACAATGCGCTGAGCAAAACCCTATCCGATCTTACTGCCTACAATACCGCCACCCAAAAGGGTGCGACCTTGCAGGGAGATGCCACCGTACGCAACTTGCAAGGCAAACTGCGTGCGGTGTTGAATACCGCCGTTTCAGGTGCAGGCTCGTTGACCAGCCTGTCGCAAATTGGCATCACCTTCCAGCGCGATGGCTCACTGGCACTGGATAGCACCAAACTCAACACGGTCATGCAAAACAATTTCAGCGATGTCGCCGGGCTATTTGCTTCTACCGGCAAAGCCTCCGACAGCCTGGTAACCTACAACTCGGTCACCAGCGCCACCCAACCCGGCAGTTATGCAGTCAATGTGACCGGGCTTGCCACACAAGGCAATGCACTCGCTTCTGTCGCACCGGGCAGTTTAACCATCAGTGCGGCGAATGATACGTTGGACATGATCATCAACGGGATCAGCACCTCGATTACCTTAACCTCAAAAACCTATACTTCGGCACAGGAATTGGCCACTGAAGTGCAATCCAAACTTAACGGCGCAAGCGCGTTGTCCGGTGCGGGGATCAGCGTTTCAGCCACGCTCGATGCGGGCAGGATTTCCATTACCTCGAACAGTTATGGCGCGCTCTCCAGCGTGCTCGCCAGTGGCGGCAACGGGCTGACCAATCTGTTGGGTACGGCAACTTCAACCACGGGACAGGATGTAACAGGCACGATCAATGGTGCGAATGCCGCCGGATACGGCCAGTCACTTTCTTCTACCAGCGGCGATTCGCAGGGTTTATCCGTGCTGGTCAACGGCGGCGCACTGGGCAGTCGCGGCACGGTCAGCTACGCGCAAGGCTATGCCTACCTGATGAATAACCTCGCCACTTCGGTACTCGCCAGCGATGGCACACTGAGCGCCAGCAAAGATGAAATTAACAGCTCTATCAAGAACTTAGCAGCTCGTCGCAGCACCTTGCAACAGCGTCTAATCGGCATAGAAGCGCGCTACCGCGCACAATTCACGGCACTGGATGGCATGTTAAGCAGCATGAATACAACCA
>PEUR01000126.1:27695-28220 GCA_002780675.1 Gallionellales bacterium CG03_land_8_20_14_0_80_55_15
AACCCAGCAACTCGCGCAACTCGCAAAACTGTAACTTTGAGGGGAACATCATGAACGCATCCGCAGCTATCAGAGCCTATAACAAAGTCGGTGTCGAATCGGGGGTCACCGCAGCCGATCCACACAAACTGATCGCCATGTTGTATCAGGGAGCGCTATTAGCCATTGCCAATGCGAAAAACGGCATCCTGCGCAACGACATTCCCGCCAAAGGCAAAGCCATCTCCCATGCCATTCTGATTATTGATAACGGCCTGAATGCCAGCCTGGACAAGGAAGTCGGCGGCGATCTCGCGCTCAACCTGTCGGCTTTGTACGACTACATGAGCAAACGCCTGCTGACCGCCAACATGAATAACGACATGGCCGCACTGGACGAAGTCGCCCATTTGCTGACCGACCTTAAAGGCTCATGGGAAGAAATCCGCCAACCGGCAATCCTGCCAACCTTACCCGCCAAGCGCACGGCTCAGGCAGTTCAACTGGTTTACGCGAGAGGCTAAGCTATGCACCCTGAAAATGTCA
>PEUR01000168.1 GCA_002780675.1 Gallionellales bacterium CG03_land_8_20_14_0_80_55_15
ACCAGGTGCTGCTTGAATAGTATTGAGTTGCATCTTTATTCCTCGCACTTAACCAGATAAAAAACCTTGTTGATCATGCCACGAACACAAGAGGTATCTTCAAGTTGAACTGTGTGGTTGACACGGCGCAGACCAAGTCCACGGAGTGTGTCGCGATGAGATTGCTTGGTGCCGATTGCACTTTTAATCTGTGTCACTTTAATTTGTTTGGATTGAGTCATTACATTACCCCAAAATTTCATCTACGTTTTTTCCACGCTTGGCTGCAATCTCGGACGGGGAATTTAACGACCTTAGACCATTCAAAGTGGCGCGAACCACATTGTATGGATTGCTTGATCCAAGACACTTCGCAGAAACATCACGAACACCAACCGCTTCAAAGACTGCACGCATAGCACCGCCTGCAATAATTCCAGTTCCCTCGGTAGCTGGACGCATCAATACTTTTGCTGCGCCATGAGTACCGACAACCGCATGGTGCAAAGAACCGTTTTTCAGGTTTACTTTTTCCAGATCACGACGGGCACTTTCCATTGCTTTTTGAACGGCAACAGGCACTTCTTTCGACTTACCTTTACCCATCGCCACACGACCATCACCATCACCAACAACTGCCAGTGCAGCAAAGCCCATGATACGACCACCCTTAACCACCTTGGTAACACGATTCACGGCAATCATCTTCTCGATCATGCCATCATCGCGAGCTTGTTGTTGCGTCTTTCCTTGCGCCTTAGCCATTACTCAACTCCAATTAGAACTGCAGTCCATGTTCACGCGCCGCTTCAGCCAACGCCTTAACACGACCATGATAACGATTACCGGAACGATCAAACGCAACTTGGGTAACACCGGCACTCTTTGCCTTGTCAGCGATTCGCTGACCAACCACTACTGCAGCAGCTATATTCCCGCCGTTGGCAAGTTCCTTACGAACTTCAACCTCTGCACTTGAGGCACTAGCCAAGACCTTACCGCCACAAGCAGAAATCACTTGGGCATAAATGTGAAGGTTAGTACGATGAATGGCTAGACGTACGATTCTTTGCTCAGCAATACGGGCACGAGTTTTGCGTGCTCTGCGCTGACGAGATGCTTTTTTATTTAACATATCCGCCTCACTTATTTCTTTTTGGTTTCTTTCAGTATCACTACTTCATCGCTGTAACGTACACCCTTGCCTTTATAGGGCTCTGGCTCACGATACGAACGAATTTCAGCAGCAACCTGACCAACCCGTTGCTTATCAGCGCCTTTTAGCACAATTTCTGTTTGCGTTGGGGTAGCAACCTGAACACCATCGGGCATGGTATAAGAAACAGGGTGTGAAAAACCCAATGTTAAGTTAAGTGTTTCACCGACTGCTTGAGCACGATAACCTACACCAACCAGATTTAATTTACGCTCAAACCCGCTGCTAACGCCCTTAACCATATTGGCCAACAACGCACGTATAGTTCCCGACATAGCACCAGCTTGCTTGGAATTATTTGCAGCCGAACACAAAAGGTTATCACCTTCGCGAATCACCTTAATATCAGACGATAAGCTGCGATTAAGAGTGCCCAATGGGCCTTTAATAGAGATTTCGTTTTCAGCAATGCGGACTTCTATACCACTTGGCACTGCCACAGGATTCTTGGCTACTCTAGACATTTCTACCTCACTACGCCACTACGCACAGCACTTCACCACCAATACCATTGGCGCGCGCTTTGCGATCGGTCATCAGACCCTTGGAAGTTGACACAATGGCAATACCCAATCCGTTCATGACCTTAGGAATATCACTGTTACCCTTGTAAATACGCAAACCAGGTCGGCTAATACGCTGAATGCTTTCAATTACCGGACGACCACTATAATACTTAAGTCCGATTTCAAGCGTAGCTTTACCACCCTGCCCCTGGTTAATTTTAAAACCGTCAACATAACCCTCGTCTTGCAGAACTTGTGCAATGGCAGCCTTCAATTTCGAAGATGGCATAACAACAGCGGTCTTTTGAGCCATTTGCGCATTACGAATGCGTGTCAACATATCGGAGATTGGATCACTCATACTCATAATTATTTCTCCTACCAGCTTGCCTTAACAACACCGGGAATCTCACCACGCATCGCGAATTCGCGAACCTTGATGCGACCCAAACCAAATTTTTTAAATGTGCCACGAGGACGGCCAGTCAAAGCACAGCGATTACGCAAACGAACAGGACTCGAATCACGAGGCAGAGCTTGTAATTTCAAACGCGCCTGGTAGCGCTCATCAACACTCAAAGTCATGTCTGACATTATCGTCGTCAAGACTAAACGCCTAGCAGCGAATTTTTTTACCATTTCGCGACGCTTCTGCTCACGATTGATTAAAGACATTTTAGCCATTAGTAGCCCCTCACTTCTTTAATGGGAGTTTGAAAGCAAGTAAAAGAGCCTTTGCTTCATCATCTGTTTTTGCGGAAGTAGTAATCGTAATATTCATACCACGCAACGCATCAATTTTTTCATATTCAATTTCAGGGAATATGATTTGCTCTTTAACACCCATATTATAATTTCCACGACCATCAAAAGACTTAGCAGAAATACCGCGAAAATCGCGAATACGAGGTATGGCAATAGAAACCAGGCGATCAAGGAAATCGTACATACGCTCTTTACGTAGCGTAACTTTACAACCGACCGGATAACCTTCACGAATTTTAAAGCCAGCAATAGACTTTTTCGACATAGTAACAATTGGTTTCTGACCGGCGATCTTCTGCATGTCAGCAACAGCAAAATCCATTACTTTTTTATCAGCAACCGCCTCACCAACACCCATATTCAAGGTTATTTTTTCAATGCGCGGCACTTCCATCACAGACTTGTAACCGAACTGCTTGATAAGATCAGCAACAACCTTATCCTTGTAAACTTCATACAAACGAGCCATGCCCTATACCCCTTAAGCGTCTACAACTTCGCCATTGGATTTGAACACACGAACCTTGCGTCCATCTTCCAGCTGTTTAATTCCAACCCGATCACCCTTGTTCGTTGCAGCATTAAAGACAGCTACATTTGAAATATGAATGGGTAATTCTTTCTCGACAATACCACCAGCCAAACCTTTAACAGGGTTAGGCTTTTGATGCTTTTTAACTTTATTGATACCAGCAATCAGCAAATATTCACCAAGAACGCGGAGCACATTGCCACGATTCCCCTTATCTTTGCCAGCGATAACAATAACGTCATCATTTTTTCTAATCTTACGCATGATTTTCCTCAGATCGACCTATTAACGCTCAGAGCACTTCAGGCGCAAGCGAAACAATCTTCATAAACTTTTCGGTACGCAACTCACGTGTAACTGGTCCAAAAATACGAGTACCAATTGGTTCGTGCTTGGCATTCAACAAAACGGCAGCATTGCCATCAAATTTCACCAACGAACCATCAGAACGGCGAACCCCTTTAGCAGTACGAACAACAACTGCGTTGTAGACCTCGCCCTTCTTGACTCGACCGCGAGGAGCAGCATCCCTGATACTTACCTTGATTACATCACCAACGGAAGCATAACGACGCCTGGAACCACCCAACACCTTGATGCACATGACAGAGCGCGCACCGGTATTGTCAGCCACATCTAAAACTGACTGCATTTGTATCATTATTTAATCTCCAACTTTTTCCGCAAACAGCGGCCAGTTTTGGAACCCGTTCGGGTTAAGGTCGCCATAAGCGGCGATGAATTGAGCCGCACATTATATGCAAATTATTAAAATTTGCAAGTTAAAAATTCAAAAACAAAAAACTAATTTATTCAAGCAGCCTTAGCAACACGCCATGCTTTTGTTTTAGCAAGAGGACGACACTCTTCAATCGTAACAACATCACCGGTATGACACTGATTTTCTTCATCATGTGCGTGATATTTTTTTGAAACGCGAATAATTTTACCCAGCAATGGATGCTTTACTTTACGTTCAACCAAGACCGTCACAGTCTTATCCATTTTGTCGCTTACCACAGTACCGGTCAGGGTACGCTTGAGTTTAGACTCGCTCATCACTGTGCTTCCTTCTGTGTCATTACGGTTTTAATGCGCGCAATTTCTCGACGCACTTGACGCAACTCACTGGTCTTAGTCAATTGTTGCGTTGCAACCTGCATCCGCAGGCCGAATTGAGCCTTGGTCAAAGAGAGCAATTCCTGCTTCAACTCCGACGAAGATTTGGCTTTAAGTTCACTTGCTTTCATCTTATTCACCTATCTGTCTAACGACGAACGTTGTCGCGAGTGGCAACTTTGCAGCAGCCAATTTAAAGGCTTCGCGAGCCAATGATTCGTCAACACCATTCATTTCGTACAACATCTTACCTGGCTGAATCTCGGCAACGTAGTACTCAGGGTTACCCTTACCATTGCCCATACGAACTTCAGCAGGCTTCTTGGAAATAGGCTTGTCTGGGAAAACGCGAATCCAGATACGTCCGCCACGCTTAATGTGACGGGTCATTGCACGGCGAGCCGCTTCTATTTGACGTGCAGTCAAACGACCACGCTCAAGCGATTTAAGTCCAAATTCGCCGAAACTAACTTTATTGCCACGAGTTGCAATACCAGTATTACGACCTTTTTGTTCCTTGCGGTACTTTCTTCTAGCTGGCTGTAACATGCTTAGCTCCCGACTTTTTTACACGTTTTTCTGGTTCAGCTACAACTGTAGAAGCAGCTTCCTGACCAATATCACCCTTGTAGACCCACACCTTGACACCGATAATGCCGTAGGTTGTCTTAGCCTCGGAAGTAGCATAATCAATATCGGCGCGCAGTGTATGCAACGGCACACGACCCTCGCGATACCACTCCGAACGCGCAATCTCAATCCCATTCAAGCGACCTGCACTCATAATCTTGATACCCAAGGCACCTAGTCGCATTGCATTTTGCATTGACCGTTTCATGGCTCTACGGAACATGATACGTTTTTCCAGTTGAGCTGTGATGTTATCGGCGATCAATTGTGCATCAATTTCCGGTTTGCGAACCTCTTCAATTGCGAGATCAACATTTTGCAAACCCATGCGCGTACGCAACTCTTTACGCAAAACCTCAATATCTTCACCTTTTTTCCCGATAACCATACCAGGACGAGCGGTGTAAATCGTGATCTTCGCGCTCTTCGCGGGGCGTTCAATAACGATCTTAGATACACTGGCAGAAGCCAGTTTCTTTTTCAGGAAAGCACGCACTTCAATGTCTTTAAGCAACATTGCAGCGAAATTACCGCTGTTTGCATACCACTTTGAATCCCAGTTCTTACGAACACTTAACCGAAAACCGGTTGGGTGAATTTTCTGTCCCATAATTTATCCTCAGCTTCCAACGCTAACAGTAACATGACAGGTCTGTTTCTCGATCTTGTTGCCACGGCCTTTCGCACGCGCCATAAATCGCTTTAACGATGCACCCTTGTCAATATAGATAACCTTAACTTTAAGCTCATCAATATCAGCACCATCGTTATGTTCGGCGTTGGCGATTGCTGACTCTAATGCTTTCTTAATAATTCCAGCCCCTTTTTTAGGACTGAAGTTAAGAATATTAAGTGCTTGAGCGACAGGCAGACCGCGAATCAGATCAGCAACTAAGCGACCTTTTTGCGCAGAAAGATGAATATTTTTAGCAACTGCGGTAGTAATAGTCATCATTTCTCCTTATCGCTTAACCGCTTTTTTATCAGCAGCATGACCCTTAAAGGTGCGCGTCAGGGAAAATTCACCCAACTTATGACCCACCATATTTTCGGAAACATAAACTGGAATATGTTGCTTTCCGTTATGCACAGCGATCGTTAGACCGACAAACTCAGGCAGCACCGTAGAACGGCGAGACCATGTTTTTACCGGACGTTTATCATTTGATGCTCGCACTGCCTCAATTTTCTTGAGCAAATGAGCATCAACAAATGGACCTTTTTTAATGGAACGTGCCATGTATATTTACCCCTTAAGCCTTAAAGCGACGACGAACAATCATGCCATCAGTACGCTTGTTTCTACGTGTACGGAAGCCCTTGGCTGGAACACCCCATGGACTCACGGGATGACGACCAGCAGCCGTTTTACCCTCACCACCACCATGAGGGTGATCAACCGGGTTCATAACCACGCCACGAACCGTTGGACGAACACCACGCCAGCGCATTGCACCCGCTTTACCAATTGAACGCAGACTGTGTTCAGAATTCCCCACTTCGCCAAGCGTTGCCTTGCAATCAATATGTACTTTACGGATTTCGCCAGAACGCAAACGCAATTGAGCATAACTACCTTCACGCGCAAGCAATTGCACCGAAGTACCAGCCGAACGTGCCAACTGCGCGCCCTTACCTGGAAGCATCTCAATACAGTGTATGGTAGAACCAACTGGGATATTGCGCAGCGGTAAAGCGTTACCCGCCTTGATTGGCGCTTCTGAACCGGAAACTAAAGCAGCTCCAGCAGAAACACCTTTAGGAGCCACAATGTAACGTCGCTCACCGTCCGCATAGCACAACAAAGCCAGGTTTGCACTACGATTAGGATCATATTCAAGACGCTCAACAGTAGCCGGAATACCATCTTTATTTCGTTTAAAGTCAACTAGACGATAATGCTGCTTGTGACCACCACCCATATGACGGGTTGTAATGTGTCCATTATTGTTACGGCCAGCTGTTTTAGTCTTTTTCTCTAAAAGGGCTGCAACAGGCTTACCTTTGTGCAATTCTTTGTTAACTACGCGCAGTACCGCACGTTGACCCGGTGTCGTTGGTTTTAATTTAATCAATGCCATGATAATTATCCTTGCTCGCTGACGGCAAAATTGATCTCTTGACCAGGAGCCAAGCAAACATATGCTTTCTTCCAATCATTACGGCGACCGACAAAACGACCGGTACGCTTGACCTTACCCTTGACAGATAAAATCTGAACGCTATCAACATCCACCTTAAACATAAACTCAACAGCTGCTTTTACTTCAGGCTTACTAGCATCGGTTGAGACGCGAAATACAACTTGCTCGTACTTGTCAGCAACAAAAGTTGCTTTTTCCGAGATTTGCGGAGCGATCAACACTTTCATCAAACGCTCTTGACTGAATTGTCGTGCACTCATGCGAACATCTCCTCAATTTTAGCTACCGCGCCGCGTGTAACAATGACACTAGGGAAGCGAACCAGACTAACAGGATCAGCTTGATGAGCCTCTAAAACCAGAACATTGGGCAGATTGCGCGAAGAGAGATAAAGATTCTCATCCAGCTTGTCGGTGATAATCAAAAGACGACCAGAATCCAAACCTAAACTCTTGATTTTTTGCATCAATAGCTTTGTCTTAGGCGCTTCAACAGACAAATCATCAATCACAACGAGACGATCATCACTTACCAGCTTAGACAAGATAGTGGCGACACCAGCGCGATACATTTTACGGTTGATTTTTTGAGAATAATTTTCTTCGCCAGTATTTGGGAAAATCTTACCACCACCGCGCCACAACGGGCTTGATGCCATACCCGCACGGGCACGACCAGTACCTTTTTGCGCAAAAGGCTTGTGGGTACTTTTGGCAATTTCACAACGACTCTTTTGCTTGCTGTTGCCCGAACGAGCATTAGCCATATAGGCCGTAACCAGCTGATGAACCAAATCCTGATTGAATTCACGACCAAATACCGCATCGGAAACACTCAGATTCGCGCCCGACTGACCTTTATCATTTATGACCTTAAGTTCCATTACGCACCTGCTTTCACTGCGGGACGAACGATCACCTTGCCGTTAGTTGCGCCAGGAACAGCGCCTTTTACCAACAATAACTGGCGAGCAACATCAACACGCACGATTTGAAGATTCTGCACAGTCTTTCTAACATCACCCAGATGCCCAGTCATACGCTTGCCTGGAAATACACGTCCAGGATCTTGCGCCATACCAATTGAACCCGGCACGTTATGCGACTTGGAGTTACCGTGAGATGCGCGACCTGATTTGAAGTTATGGCGCTTATGGGAACCGGCATAGCCTTTGCCCTTTGAAACACCCGTCACATCAACCAATTGACCTTCTTTGAAAATCTCGACACTGACAGTGCTGCCAGTTTGCAGATCATTCAACTGCTCAGGAAATACAGTAAATTCCCTTAAGGAACTTCCCGCTTCAACACCCGCTTTGGCATAATGCCCAGCAGCAGCCTTGGTAACACGACCCGGACGACGAACACCATGTGCAACTTGCACAGCAGAGTACCCATCAATAGAGACGGTTTTAACCTGAGTAATACGATTATTGGACACTTCCAGCACAGTTACCGGCAACGACGATCCGTCCTCGGTAAACACGCGGGTCATGCCAATCTTGCGACCGACAAGTCCTAAACTCATTTTAATTTCCTTTTGTTAAGGGGCTAACTTCAATTGGCTAGCCGATTATTGGCACTACAGATTACAACTTTTATTGCAACTTGATTTCTACATCTACACCGGCTGGCAGATCGAGCTTCATCAGCGCATCAACCGTCTTATCTGTTGGATCAACAATATCCATCAATCGCAGGTGTGTACGAATTTCAAACTGATCACGGGAAGTTTTATTGACGTGAGGCGAACGCAATACGTCAAAACGTTCAATCTTGGTAGGCAATGGAACAGGTCCTTTTACCACGGCACCCGTACGCTTTGCTGTTTCAACGATCCGCGCAGCAGATTGATCAATCAGACGATAGTCAAATGCCTTAAGGCGGATACGAATTTTTTGGCTTTGCATAAATTATCTCTTGCTTATGTGCGGCAATGCCGCTAATTAAAGAACAAATTCACTCAAACTCATATGAGCGAGGGGGCGCATTGTATTCTTACTATCTAAACTTTGCAACCGTAATTCAGAAATGAGAATCGGAATTGAGTAAACGCGTTACTCAATTCCGATTCAGCAACCTGACTTTCTTACTCGATAATTTTAGCTACGACACCTGCGCCGACGGTACGACCACCTTCACGAATCGCGAAACGCAGACCTTCTTCCATCG
>PEUR01000024.1 GCA_002780675.1 Gallionellales bacterium CG03_land_8_20_14_0_80_55_15
ACATCGCTTCGATAACTTCTGGTGCGGTGTAGTGCGCATTCGGTGTGCTGGCTTCAGCGGATTTGTGTTCGTTTTCGTTCAATAGCGCCTTGAGGCGTGCAGCACGAGAAACCCATGCTTCGTCCTTTTGGTTGTCATTGAACGCTTGCGGAATACCGCCCCACCCTGTGTAACGGTTGAGAATGTCTCGTTCTTCCGTGGTGGGTTGCCTTTTCTCGTCTTCCAGCTTGCGCAGGAGTTCGATTGCGGCAATGTTCGCGTCGAATTTTGAAACGTTGCCCGATAGACTGGACAAGGTAACGGCATTAAGACACGGCCACACTGCCTTGATTTTTTCAACTACGGCAGCTACCGACTTGGGAAACCGGATGATTTCAGCTTCTCGATGCGGAACATCTGGCTCTTGCAATACAACAGGCATATTGTCTGCTGGCTCAAAACCCGGCAACCACATGAGGGCTGCGCTAATTTTTTTCAATCTCATTGGTTTCACTTGCGTCTCCTCTTTAAACAAAAAAAGGGGACACAAGCCCCTGGCAGGGATGTGTCCCCGCTAGGGTTTAGAAAAAACCTCGTCGAACGCTGTGCATGTAAAACCACTCATGCTCAGCGTTTATTTGTTACACGTTATAGCGACGTGCAACCTCAACCAACCACTCTCTGCGCTTTGTTCGACGAATCGAAGAAACGCCAATCAACAGATGTCCGCAACAATCATGCTCGCAACGACAATGCCGAGTGAATGCGCCTTGCAAAACGTTAATAACGTCCGCTTTGGATACATCCTTTGGAGCTGCTACGGTATAGATACGCCCTTCCGCTTCTCCGTTAGCTGTGTCAATTTCAGCGATGCGCCTGATTTTGAGAATTCGGAATTTCCCGACATACTCATGCACATCGTCGTCCTTCCAGCCTTCGTTGAAGCTGAAGGTTGTGCGCTTGTAGCCATCAAAAGTTTTAGGGGTTGGCATTGCGGCCTCCCTTTGTGGCCTTTGAAATGGCTGCACGTATCTGAAGCAGTTTATTGGAAATACCTTTTTGCGTTTCGTCATCCTCAAAACCGAGTATAAAAAGCTCGGCCATGATGAGTGCTTCCAGCAAATCAGGTGCGGCAGCGATGAGTCTTGCATTCGCTGCTGATTCTGATTCCCCGTTAGCCCAGACCGTTGCGATGTGATCGCCATTCTGGTTTGCGAAACGCGCTCTGATTTCGGTGTTGGCGACGTTATGCCAAGAGCCTTGTGTGTGCCTCATTGGATGACTCCATACGGAGAAAAGTCGTAGAGAGCTTCACCAGACACCGTGTTGTACACCGTTGTCCAGCAACCATCATTAAAATGAAAAACTTGTTTCACGGTGATCTCCTTTTTGAAATAAAAAGGGACACCATGCCCCAGAAGGGACAGAGGGTGTCCCCGATGGGTTTTTGAAATTTGCCGTGTTAGACTGCGTACATGAAAAATCCATGTACGCAATTCACGGTTATTGATGGTGGTCGAAATAAAATTGAAAGCCGCTTGGTAGAGGCTTTCTTTACTCCATACCTGCCAGACAATCTTGTTGTGGTAGAGCGGCTTTCAGAGCAGTTGAGGCCGCGCCTTAACTTGCGCGACGTAACTCTACTCTCGCAAGAACCTCCTCGTCGATAAGCCTTAACGCGAGTCTTACGTCTGCCATTCCATCGCGTGACACCGACTTTATCTTTGACAGAATCAATTGACGGTGCGCTTCAATTTCTTCATCTGTGGCATTTTCCAGCCACAAAATAAATGCCTTGATTGTTGCTTTGTTCATTTTGCGTCTCCTTAAAAGTTAGAAGGGACACAGACCCTATCGGGGAAGTGTCCCCGTTGGGTTTAATTAACTACATTCTGCCGTCTCTTTTGAGTGTTCGGCTAACACTATCAACTCAAGGCATTACGCGATGAGCATGAATTCTGTTTTTCAAAGCACGCCTCTCTAGGTGCGCTTTGAAAAACCCCGCAAGAAGCGGGGAAACTTGTTAGCTGGCTTCATCCTCGGGAGGGTGATTCAGCTTAACGAACAGCAGTTTTTTTGGTGTATGTTTGATCAACAACACCGTTGATAACATCCAACCAGTCTACCGACTTCATTCCTTGCGGAATGTCGTTTTCTGGAATCTTAATGGATGCTTTAACACCTTCACTCCAAAGACGCTTCAGCAGCACCTTCGCCGAACTCTGCCCGTGTCCTTCCTGGTGTTGCTTGGAAGGACGGTCTTTGTCCGCGTAGACCACTACATCAACACCCTTTGGCGGTACGAAGTTTTCCAGCAGGTACGCATTGCCAGCAGCCCACACTGGGATTTTGAATGCACTCATTACTGCCAGTGCTGTCTCGACCCCTTCTGTTACTGCCAATACTTTGCTATTCCCTGCCAGACCTATTCTCATCGCTCCAAACAAATCATTGGCGCAGTGCCGCATCATCTTTTTGGGCGACTGGACAGGTGCTTTTGTCCCGTTGTTGGTGATGTAAGTGCGATGTATGGTCGAAGGACGACCGTCTGAATCGCATACCATCGTGACAATAGCGGGATATTTTTTGACCATCTTTCCGTCTTCGTAATACTCAAGCGAAGGGGAAAAACGGATCATGGTTTCATCTATCTTCCGATAGTCTATCTGTCCAATTCCACGATTCGCAAAATACATTCTTGCCGATCGTGCTAATGGTGAAGATATGGGGATGCTGTGTTTCCATACATGATTCAGTGAATCGCGTATGGATTGAACATCCACTTCGTTTTCTTTTTTGGCGGCTGGTCTTGTCTTAGTCGGATGGCGATTATTGCTGTTCCCTGCCACCAACAACTCCTGCAAGGCGTGATGAGTGGTTTTGAAATCCCACCCGTTAGCCCACATCAGCAACGAGTAACCGTCGTGATAAATGCCGCAGGTGTTGCAAACTCCGCCGCCCGTTTCATCAAAATCCTTGAACAGGCGAAAACCATCTACGCCGCCATGCACGGGACATGAAACGTGGTGCGGTAATCGCTCTATGGCTAGTCCTAACTGCGGGGCGAGCGATGTCACAATGCTTTTCCAGCGTCCAGATGCCAATTGCTTCAACTCTTTCGCTTCCATGATGCCTCCTTGGTTAAATCCCGCATGGGACACACCAAAGCACCCGACGGGATGTTTTGGTGTGTCCCATGCGGGCGGGTAGTTTTTAAGCCACCAGCAAGGAAGCATCCCCAAGGGGAATGTTTCCCCCTGGGGTGAATGCTTCAATTAAAAAGGTTCTGACCCCGCCTGTTTTGCGGGTTTTGCAGCACCATTATTGCCGTTGCGAGCGGTTGTTTTCGCTACGGGTTCAGCAACTTGATGTTCGTCTGACGCTTTGTTCGTCGGGTAGAGACAATGCATTACTGCACCATCCCCCCCTAAGAACTGTACGTGCGAGTTTCCCCGCATACAGCTCAAGCCTCTGCAAGGCCCTGTTTGACCAGAGCCAGCAACCTACTTTCTTTCTCGGCTATGGTGTTGCCTGTGACAGTTCGGATGTAGCAATTCCAAGTTGTTCATGTTGTCATCACCGCCTTGGGCTTTTGGAAGAACGTGATGAAGATTCCATCCCGTGTCCTTCGTTATTTTCTCTCCGCATTTCAGACACATTCCATCTTGTGAATACCACAGGTACAGCAACCTATTTCTTCCCCTGAGACTTTCCTTCATGGACAGGCCAAGCCTGTTCTCGAAGTACATCTCAAAATCAGGGTCGTAAGGATTTGCCGCTCCTTTGATTTTGACGTGGCGTTTGATTGGCGTGTCACTGGCTATCACCAGCTTCACAACCTTCTTTTCGCCTTTATCATC